>JBLKOU010000001.1:0-76790 GCA_047603125.1 Candidatus Woesearchaeota archaeon
TCCCTGTCATTTTTTATCACCAATTATAGTTTTTTAAACTATAATAAAAAATGCGGGGTTTAACATACAATCATAGACGAGTGATAATTGATTGTTGTATTTAATCTTTGCTGTTTCATGGAAGAGAATATTTATAAAAAAGAAGAAGCTTGTTATGAACATGAGTATTGGACCTGGCGGGGTGGTGGATAAGGGTTTACAGCCTTTACCTCTTCCCATTGGAATGTTATGGGCACTTTTAGAACCTTCAGGCTACATTGGGCTTCTTGGATTGTTGGTTGTACTTTTTTTGATAAATCGTTATTTTCATACTTGGAAGAAAAAACTTTTTTTTTCATTAGTTTGCATATTCTTATTTATTTTATATTTGATTGAAATGGCTCCAACGCATATGGCCACATTTATTTGATAAAAAATGCAAAGATGTTTTCATTTCACAAAAACTCTTTTTTGATAAGTTCCCGCATTGCTTTTTTGGAGAGAGATTTTCCTTTCTGTGATCCCCATAATACTAGGAGTCCCTCTCTTTTTTTCTTAAGAGCATATTCTCTTAAAAGAGATTTTACAAGATCTTGCATATTCGAATATCCCTCTTTTTTTGCATAGGAAAATGCGTTTTCATACAAACTTTCTGGTATTCGAACATTGAGTATTGGGTTCATAGTTGCTTGAAGGTTGTTTTTTTTATATAGTTTTTGATATCAAATTTCATCAATTTTGCTGAAAATTTTTCAACTTTTACGCCCGAAAGTCTATAAAGATGGCGTTTTTAGAGATATTGTGCTCGTTGAGATAAACGAGTATACTTGAGGAAATATTTATAAATTATTGATTACTATAATAATCGTATGATTACTAAAATAAGCGAAGTGGAGTTTGCGATGTTGAATTTATTTACACAAGGATATGATAAAGAACTGTATTTACGCGAAATTGAAAAACACGTTCCGTATAGTTTTCGAACTGTTCAGGTAGTGATGAATCGATTAGAGGAAAAGCGTGTACTAAAATCAAAAACAAAAGGCAAAATTAAGCTTTATTGCATTGAAGAAAATAGTTTAGCAAAAGAATATTTTATTCTGACTGAACAATATAAACGAATTCAGTTTTTTGAAAAAAATCCTTTGATACGAGAAGTATTTGATCAGATTCAGGATTCTATCTCAGGAATATGCATACTTTTTGGAAGCTACGTGAAAGGTTTGGAAAAAGAGGAGTCGGACTTAGATGTATTTGTCGTCGGATCATATGATGAAAAAAAAGTTATTGAGATTGGAATAAACTACGGGTTTTCTATTAGTATAAAATCGTATCCAAAAAAAATATTTGATATGAAAATACATGATGATATTTTATTAAAAGAGGTTGTGAAAAATCATATTATCGTAGCGGGGAATGAAGGATTTATGGGAGTTGTTAAAAAATGGACAAATTAAATTGGTGCCTACAGCAAAAAAATGGAATTGAATTAATTGAAACAAACCAAAATCTTCAACGTGCCTATAGAAAAAAAGCAGAGGATGCACTTGAGACAATTCATACATCTAAAAGCAGGGACTGGAAAATTATCGCTGCATATTACACTATTTACAATTCCGTTTATTCTTTGCTTATGCGAGTTGGTGTCAAATGTGAAATTCATTCGTGTACTATTTTATTGGTAAAAATTTTTTTTAAGACTCATTTTACTTTTGAAGATTTTGAACTAATGGATAAGGCGTTTTCGGCAAGGATTGATTCTCAGTACTATGTCGACAGAACAATTTCGGATGAGAAAGAAGCTTTCATTTTAAAGAAGACGCCTGCGTTTATGGTGAAATGCAAAAATATCCATTTGCGAGAAAAAGAAATTTTAGATGTGAGAAAAAAGATTTCTCAATTACTGTAGTTACCGACGTGCAAATACAATCTTTTCAAGAAACTTGAAATATTTTCTGTAATTACGCCCGAAAGTCTATAAAGATGGCGTTTTTAGAGATATTGTGAAAGACGTAACACAGATAAGTAAGAGTAGTATTACTAATCTTACTATGATTGAAATTACAAAAGTATCATCAAAGGGACAAATAGTTATCCCTCAAAACATCCGGCAAAAACTCTCATTAAAAACGGGCTCAAAATGTATTTTGCGTCAGGTGGGGAAAAAAATTATACTTATTCCGCATGATGATTTTGAGAAAGAAATGGATTTACTTGAAAAAGAAAAGAGAGGGTGGGATGTAGTATCCGAAAAATCGCTTCAAAAATTATGGAATAATAAAAAGGATGAGGCTGAGTGGAGCAAGTATTTATGAAACAAAAAGATATCTGTTTGATTCCATTTCCGTTTTCTAATTTAAAAGGTGAAAAAGTAAGACCTGTATTATTGAATGAAATGTACATAATCCGCTATGTTTTTAATCATTGTCTAGAAAATTCCTGAATTTTTCTTTGAGTTTTGTACATTTATCCTTATCTTTAATGCAGTAGTACTCTACAATATTTTCTGCTAACTCGCAATGATAGTTTTTTTTTGTTTGATCAGATTCTAAAAATTCTTCGGCTTTTTGAAGAAATGATTGAAATTTAGCTTGCGATAAGTTCACTTTTATTGATTGAAACGCTGACTCGAAATAATATTCATCAGTTAATTTAAGATATTCAAGATATTTTTCGAATACATCGTCTTTATTCTGGATTAGAGCATAAAAATAATTTCCAACATATTTCTCCATGGTGAATTTTCCGATTATATCTTCGTAATTAAAATAGTCATACTCTCTTTGAAAAAGAAAGGAGAATAATTTTTCATAAGCTTGTATGGCTTCTTTATAGTTTGCTTTTTTTAGTTCTTGCTCACTCATACGAAAGTATGCTTTTATTATTTTTAGACCTTCTTGACCATATCTGTAATCATATTGATACACACCTTTTTTTACATCTCTGATGAATTTATCAATATCTTTTGTGAGTGTTTTTTCACTTAATACGTAAGTTTTTATGATTTTCATTGTTCTAACTTTTCCTTAAGCGCTTTTTGCATCTATTTTTTTATTGTTTTCATAGGGGTTATTTCCAAAACCTCATGGGCATTGAAGTCCGATGAGATAAGTTGATTTTGATACCATAATGGGAGAATTAGTCGACGACATTAATTTCGCATAACTCGGCGATTTCACGACAGCTGTCAAGTTTGCAAAATCAGAGCTGCATGAATCGCTCTGATTTTTGATTTTACGCCAAGGAGTTATGCTTTTCTTTTGCCGCTAACTAAATATAAGGAATATTTATAAGATTAATGCCATAAAATCAGATATGGATTGTTTAATTATCAAAAAAGAGCATCTTGATAAGATTTTTTCGGGAAAGAAGACTTGGGAAATCAGAAGTTCAAGAACTCATAAAAGAGGGAAAATAGGGCTTATACAAAGTGGTTCTGGAAATATTGTGGGTGAATGTGAGGTAGTCGATTGTTCTGATGAACTAACTTTGGAAGAATATCTAAAGAACAAAGACAAGCATTGCTCAGAGAATACGAAATTAACATACAAAAAAACTTATGCGTGGGTTCTCAAAAATGCTAAAAGATATTCCAAACCTCTTAAGTATAAACACCCTGCGGGAGCTATTATCTGGGTTAAAGTTTGAGTAAAGGTTATAAATGATCTTGAAAAATAAATACTATGCCAAATAAATATGTGGATTTTGTTAGTGATAAGGATTTTTTAGAATGTGTGAAGTGGGTATGTGAAGCTTACCCTCAAATTAATGATGTTAATGAAGTAAATATGAAATCTCTTACAAAAAATGCATTAGACCCTGTGAAAATGGTTTTTGATATTTTTAATGGAGAGATTGATTTTAACCAGTGGATAAAAAATGAGCAAATACGACAAGCAGATAAAACTGTCACAAATAGAATAGGTGAGTTTCATCAAAGGTTGCTAGGAAAAGTTGCTGGTTGGGAAGATTTGGGCAGAGGTGATCCTCTAGGAATTGATCTAAAAAAATCAGATAATACTATTTTTATTGAATTAAAAAATAAGCATAATACTGTTAAAGGAGAAGATCAGAAACATGTTTTTGATAAATTGAAAAGAGTTTCAAAACAGAACCCTTCTTCGAAAATATATTACGCGTATATTTTACCTAAAAAACCAAGTTCTGGTGAAAGAGTTTGGAATCCTTCCCAAAGAAGTTCTAAAGTTAATATTCTAGAAGCATGGGGTGGGAGGGTATATGAAATTGTTACTCAAAAATCTGACTCATTAGAACAAGTTTACAAAGCACTCCCGATTGCAATTGCAACAGTCTTACAAAATAAGAGAAAAATTACGCGGTTTGAGAAACAAAAGCTGAAAGAACTTTTTGACTTGTCTCTTGGTACGCAATAGTTTTTCCCTCTAATGAACTAATAATCTCTTTTCCAATAGCTTCTGCAACTTTTACTGCAACTGCATTCCCAATTTGTTTGTATTGAGAACTAATACTTCCTTGAAATATCCAATTATCTGGAAAAGATTGTATTCGAGCATATTCTCTTACAGTAAATGGTCTAGTTTCTTCAGGATGACACCGTTCAGTTTGTTTTTGAGATGGGCTTGTTGTTAAAGTTAAGCATGGTTCATCCCAAGAAATTCTTCTTGCCATACCTCTTTTTCCTCCTCCACTATGAAAGCTCTTGCCCATAAATTCTTTTTGAACATTGATTGGTAAGTCTATCCAGCAACCTCCTGGAGGAACTAAGTCTAATATTTTCTTTCTTTTATCAGAATATTTCGTCCCTTCTGACTTTGGAACATCCTTTAGAGCTTCTTTTAAAGTGCAAATATTTTTAGATGGTAACGGGAAAGAAAAATTAAATTCGGGCTTTGTTCCTATGATAATTAATCTTTTACGTTTTTGAGCAACACCGAAGTTAACTGCGTTTAGTAATTTGTATTGAACATTGTAACCTAGTTCTTTAAGAACTTCAATCATTGTTTGAAGAGTTTTTCCATTTTCATGGCGTACTAATCCTTCGACATTTTCTCCAATAAATATCTTGGGTTGAACTTCTTTAATACACCTTGCAAACTCAAAAAAAAGAGTTCCTCTTGTATCTTCAAAACCGAGACGTTTTCCAGCTAAACTAAATGCTTGGCATGGGAAGCCTCCTGCGACAACATCTGCTTTCATTTTTGAATAATCTACTTTACTAACATCAGCATGGATTACCTTCCAGTGAGGTCTATTTTTTTTAAGAGTTTCAACACAATCTTTGTCAATTTCAACAAGAGCCTCAGTAACTAGACCTGCTTTTTCTAAGCCAAGAGCCATTCCTCCAGCACCTGCAAAAAGTTCAATTACTGTGTACTTCTTTTCCATAAGATAGTCATATATTCAGTATTTTATAAAACTTGTTCTTATCTTTGTCTAGTGCCTAGTGTTATTTAAATAGACTTTAAATTTCATTACACCCTCCAACATCATCGCCTTTATTAACACATTCTGTTATTAAGAGTTTCGCAGGTATAATACCTCGGACTTCAGTCCGCAAACTCTTAATTCAAAAGTTCGCTGCTCGAAGCTAATTGAAAAACACAAGTTTTTCAAACCCAGAAAACTAGGAAGTTTTCTAGGTATACCTGCCTTAAAGAGACGGGATATCACGCTTCTCACCTAATCGCGAACTTTTGTTATTTTTATTTTCTGAAAATTTTTCAGCTTTTTCGCCTTGAAATATATAAGGAGTATTGAATTTCAAAATTCATGTTCCTTGAAATCTTACTCGCAATCCTCATTGGTGTGACTGCCGGGACTTTTACAGGCGTTATACCTGGACTGCATGTCAATGCCATTGCAGCGGTGAGTGTGACATTTGCAGGTTTGATTGAAACAACACTCTTAGTTGTCTTTATTATTGCAATGTCGGTTACACACACTTTTATGGATATTTTGCCCTCAACGTACTTAGGAGCGCCCGGAGAAACCTATCTGATTAGCGCACTCCCTGCACATCAATTACTCATGGAAGGAAAGGGTCATTTTGCTGTCTTTTTGAGCCTTGTAGGTGGGCTGATGACATTGGTATGGATTCTTATATTTAGCGTCGTTGTCTTTTCTCTTCTGCCCTTTTTGCAAGGGTTTATAGCTCCCATAGTTGGGTATGTACTCTTAGTGGTGGTTTGCTATTTAGTCTTTAAAGATGGACTGCAAGCATTTCTTGTTTTTGTATTAGCGGCCGTTCTTGGAATGCTTACCCTTAATGTCGGATTAACACAACCCTTTTTGCCTCTTTTTTCTGGATTATTTGGAGTTTCGTTGTTATTATTGAGTCTGCAAACTGTCTCTTCTATTCCCAAACAACATCATCAATCATATTCTGTTGGTTTTTTTCAAAGCGCGGGCATGGGTTTGCTTGCAACTATTGGTGGCTTTTTTGCTGCGTTTCTTCCAGGACTTGGAACAAGTCAGATTGCAATTTATGCATGTCAATTTGTCAAACAAACTGCGCAAAATTATCTTCTTATTACTGGAGGTTTAAACACCGCAAGCTTTGTCCTCTCTTTATTCACATTTTATATAATCGAGCGAGCAAGAAATGGAAGTTTGGTTGCAATTGAGTCCATAGTTTCATTTGACTCGCAATTATTTTTTCTTGGTATTGGTGTTGCGCTGCTTAGCTGCTCACTTGCGTCTATTATTACTCTGGTAAGCTCAAAGGGATTTGCGACAATGATGAGTAAAATTCCGTATGCATTTTTGGTGTTTAGCGTCATTGGGTTTTTATGCGCTCTTGTCTTTTTTCTTGATGGCTTGTTTGGCTTGCTTTTTTTAGCAAGTGCAACTTCGCTTGGAATTTACACACAATTGCAAGGGGTTGCCAAGCATCATTTGATGGGAAGTCTTTTAATTGTGGTTTTGCTGTTTTTTCTTTCGTAAATTTTAAAAGGGCTAAGCGTTGCAAACACTCTATGAGTTTGCAAGTGCAGGGAGTATCAAAGCAGTATCAAAGAAAATATGCAGTCGATGATGTTTCTTTTAGCGTAAAAGCGGGAAGTATTGTCGCGTTATTAGGTTCAAATGGGGCGGGAAAATCAACAACGATTAAGATGATTTGTGGTCTGATAAAACCAACAAAAGGATCGCTGACAATTTTTGACACGACGTATCAGACAAATGGAAAATACATTCGGCAAAATCTAGGATATATACCCGAAGAAAGTGCATTATATGAAGATGTGGGAATGCTTGACTATTTAGATTTTTTTAGCTCTGTGTATGCAATTACAAAAGCACGAATAAAATTAAAACAACTCTGCAAAGAATTAGATTTACCTTACAAGAACGCACAATTAGGAACATTTTCAAAAGGGATGAAAAGAAAGGTTCTTTTAATTCGAGCTGTGTTGCATGACCCTCAGCTCTTAGTATTGGATGAGCCCGCCTCAGGTTTAGATCCACAATCGGCGCTTGTTATTTTAGACTGGCTTAAAAAACAAAAAGAGAAGGGAACATGCATTGTTTTTTCCTCGCATAATCTTTCACACGTGCAAAAAATTGCAGACACTATTATTTTACTTGATAAAGGAAAAAAGATTTTTGATGGTGATGTCCAGTCATTTGTACATAGACCACTTCTGGTTACATTTTCTCAAAACGAAAAGATAAAAAAGGTTCATTGTACAACAAAAGAACTTGAGAACTATATTCGAGAAGGTGCTTCCATAATTGAGATACAGGCTGCAGGCGTTGAGGATGCCTTTTTTTCACGGATACAATGACGTATTTTGGTTCTATTCGCTTTGAATTGGCAAAACGTCGACAAATGCCACGCTCACTTGGAGTTATTATTCTTGTACTCGTCTGTGCGTTTGCACTTTTATATGCATTCGTTCCCTTGCAAGCACAAGCGCCCTATCCTATTTATGAACAACCATCATTTGCACAATCACAGTATCGTGAGGGGCTCTCTTCGTATTATTTATTAGAACCGACAAATGTGTTTATTGGCGAAAATACGTTTTATGCTCGTGCGCTCTTTGATAGAATACGTACGGATCTTCTTTATTTGCGCGTTCCGGATGCGCAACTTCAACTTGGTGTGTTTGTCAATTATGTGCAACGAGAACACGAACGAGCATTGGCTTTACCACAAAGTACTTTTGATCAATCATCCGAACAATCTCAAGAGCCGCGAGATGTAGGGCAAGAAGAGGTTGGTGAAACAGAGCAGGAAACGGTTAGTGAACAACCTGTGCAAGAAGAACAAGAGTCGGTAGAACAACCTGTGCGAGAACAAGAACAGAGAGAACAACCCGCTGAGAGTGAACCGGTAAGTCCTCCCGAACAAGAAACACTATCAACACCCCAACAAACAAGTCAAATAGAACAAGATAGCTCTGTTTTTTCTTTACAAACGGCACAACTTTTTACTCGCTCTATTATAATTATTCCAATTTTAATTTTATTACAAATTGCAAGCTCTTTATTTAGCGCATCACTATATTCAGAAAAAATTCAGCAACGTTTGCTTATTTTAAAAACAATTCCGCTTGCATTTTTTTGGTTTGTTTTGGGTAAGGTGACTGTGTATGCAACTCCTGTATTACTTGCTATAATTGCAACGATGTGGTTTGGAGATGCATTATCCTGGATGGTTTTCGTCTCATTTTTCATTGTCAGTCTTGTATATTTTTCCTATGGATTTTTGGTAGCTGGTCTGGCGCAAAGCCAAAAAGAAAGTTCGTTTTATAATGTTGCGGGGATATCCCTACTCACACTCATCATTTTAGTTCCAACATTTGTTGCACCGTTTTCACAACTTGGAGATATTTCTCCATTTACGAGCATCGTTTCAACTGCAAACATACTCTCATTAATTCCATTTTTATTTCTTGCGTTTGTATTTTTGATTGTTGGGTCCATAGTGTGGTCCCAAGAGACAATTATAGAAACGACGTCTTTAGCAAAAAAATTTCAGCTGTATAAAAACACACTCACTCGTCCATGGGGTCCAGTTTTGTTTGGTCTACTCGTTGTGCCGCTAGTGTGGCTTGTGCAATTACTTGGTATTGGGATTGTACTTGCAACATCTGTTTCTTTTTTGGCATTAGTATTTGTCGGTTCTATTTTAGAAGAGTTTGCTCGAAACGCAATATTAACGCAAAAAAAAGATGCATTTTTAGTGGCATTGGGTTTTACATTTGCTGAGAAGTTTGTTTTGTTACTTACTATTTCCACATATTTGCAGGGTTTTGAATTTCTTATTTTAGGCGGGGTAATTGTTCCATTTTTAGCGCATAGTTTTTATGGGCTCCTTTTTTTATTTTTCCATAAATATATTCAATCGTACGGGGCATCTTGTATGATTACAGGAATTATTCATGGGTTTGTAAACTTACTTATTTTAGGGGTGTTACTATGATTATACAAAAATTATTTTCTGATATGATTCGAGAAAAAAATTTCGTCTTTTTACTCATACTCTTACTCATTGTTGTACTTGGAATTGCGGTTTTGATTTCCTTAGTTGAGTATGTACACCATCCTGAAATGCTTTTATCTACAAGCCCAACAATTGGCTTTGTGAATCATATTCCTGGACAAATTCCTTTTTTTGTCAATCAAGAATTTTTTACAGATGAGCAAATGGCGCATGAACAATTTATGGGTGGTGGTATAGATGCCTATGTGACCTTTGATCAATTAATGGATGGTACGTATAATGTGACCATTATAGTCGATCAAGATGATCCACGTTCACAAGCACATATTTCCCTTCTTCGATTTTATTTAGAAACCGCGGAGTATAGATTACAGACACAACTCACTGGAGAATTATGGCCGAATCAGCTTCGCACAAATTTAGATAGAACTCGGGGGAAAAGTATGACTTATGATTTAGTTGTTCTGTACATGATTCCTATTTTGTTGTTAGTTGTTTCTTTTTTATTAGGAAACTACCTTATCGATGTTATTAGTGACGAATTTGAAAAAAAGACATTTGCGATATTACAAACTGCCATTCCTCTACACACCCTGATTCGTGATCTTATTATTTTTGTTCAGCTCATACATATACCTGTGCTGCTTCTATTTATGGGAATACTCTATTTACAATTTTCTTTTCTACAACAGTTTTGGTTGGTGTTTTTGTTTGTCAGCATTCTGGGGACATTCTTTTTTCTGTATGCTTTATTTTGTATTTTTTATGCAAAGCAAAAAGAGTACGCGCAATTGTTTTATAATATTGGGATATTTGCACTCTTAGGGGCGAGTCCGTTTTTGAGCTTTTTCCCACTCTATTTAATTACGCAGCTTATAGTGGGTGAGTTTTTACTCTTGATAATTTTAGGATATCTACTATGTGTTGTTTTTGCATACTTTGGATTATTATCATACTTACAAAAAGAATACTACGTTTATTAGTCTGTTAACTTATGCAACTGCGCTTACGATTTGGATGAGTCCTACAATTATAAAATACCCACCAACTAAGAGTCGTAACGCTTTTGGAAACGCAAGGATAATGAGTCCAAAAAGCAAAGTTAACATTCCGATAATGAGTCCGGTTGCCATAGTAAACCTATATTTTTCTTATTTAAAAAGCTATTGCGCGCCAGTAAAAAGGTTTTGTATCCTTATTGAACCACAAAGTATAAAAATAGAGCATTTGTGACCCATAGCTATGGAAAAACTCACACAAGAACAACTTCGCGAACATATTGAAGAGGGATATATTCATTTTAGCACAATTGTTGAAATAATGGGAAAACCTAAGGAACATATTGAGCAAACTGCGCAAAAAATTGTTGAAAAGCTCAATGAAGACTCGCGCTTTATGGTTTTACAAGCAGGCGTGTCAGAAGCTGAATTAGTTGAGGATTCCAAGACGATGTATTCTTTATTTATTGACTTTGAAATGCTTGCTCAAGATATGTCACGCTTATATGACTTTATTTTTGCGTATATGCCTTCATCAGTAGAAATACTCGAGCCTCAAACGCTTACGTTTAATACGAGTCAGGCAACAGGGATCTTAAATGATATTAACAGTCGCATTCATGATATGGATATGGAAGTAAAAAAATTGCGCCAAGTGCAAAAGCATATGTCCCAATCTATTGAAGTATTAATTTCTAATGCTATTACACTTTCTCTTCGCATCGGAAATGCAACATTAGAGCAGATTAGTGGTGAGACGGGTGTGGAAAAAGAACAGCTCAAACCTTTTTTAGAACGACTTGAAAAAGCAAAAAAGATTAAAAGGGAAGAAGACACATATATGTTACAATGAGCACCCAAGCAGCGGTCGAGGCAATATTATTTGCCGCAGGAACATATGTTTCTAAAGAGAGAATTTGTGAGTTAGCGCAGATTTCTTCAAAAGAATGTGAGAGCATCTTACAAGAGTTACATGCAAAATATGAACCCCATGAAACATTTGATTTAGTTATGCTGGGTGATACGGTAAAATTAACGGTTAAAAAAGATTATTTGAGCGTTGTTGAAAAAATTGCACCGGATACGGAATTATCAAAGACAGTCATTGAGACACTTGCAATTTTAGCGTGGAAATCACCGATGCTTCAGTCCGAGCTTGTCAAAGTCAGAAGTACAAAGGCATATGAGCATATTGGTGAGCTTCGTCAAAAAGGTCTTGTTTCCAAAGAAAAATATGGTAATACATATATATTAAAATTAACACCGAAATTTTTTGAGTATTTTGATATTCAAGGCCGCCAAGATATTGAGCAATTGTTTGAGAAGTATCAAAAAGAAAAAGAGCCGGTTCAAACTAAAGTAGAAGAGTATAGGGAAAAAGAACAAGAGCAGCCCGAGAAAATAGTAGAAGGTCCATCACTTGATCAAATTAAGGATGATGAGAGAAAAACGCAAAAAGAATTCTTGCATGATTTTGAAAAAAAATTATCGGATGTAACAGAAAAAACAACTAAAGTTGTTCAAGAACTTCGTCATTTACATGAAGAACAAAAACAAGATTTAGAGCACGAGCCACAAGACACCGATGAGCAAAAAGAAGATAAGCAAGTTTAGTAATTTCTTTAGATATGATTGTCCTTGTTCGTTGTACACAGTGTAGGCAAACTCAAAATTATCAAGCGCAGCCGCCCATAAGAAAGCAGCGTAAGCGATGTGTGTATTGTGGCAAATCGTTTCTTATTCGTGGCGCTCTTGTAAGAATGTGAGATACTTGGTGATGAGGGGTTGGAGTTTGGGTTGCGCAAATGTTTTTGATTCGGTGAAACTTATTGCGCGCGCAAGTCTCGTATTAGGTAAAATCAGATTTTTTCTTTCAGGCTTTGCAAATGCGCCAAAGTATTGTGTGGTTTTGTAAGAGGTTTCATCTGAAAAGTGCGCTTCTTCACGAACGGCGTCTTGAAATGAGTTTAGAGAAAATTTTGTGGGGTTGTTTTCAATAAAGAATTCTTCGTGTGTTTCTCGTAATGCTGCTTCTAAGTCTGTTTCGGGAAAATTATTGCATATTTTTATCCTGCCTGCGGGAAATATAAAGGAGTGTGCTTGGCCTGTTTTGGAAAACATCCAAAAATAAGGACTTCCTTCGAGTACAAGTGCGAGTCCTGCGCATTTTTCATAGACTATGCGCGTACCGTTTCTTGGTGCTCCAAGCATGTAAAAATCATCCGATTTGATCATAGGTGTGTATATGTTTTCTAACCTTAAATAGCTAGTGAATTTCGTGTTCAAAAACGATAAGTATTTAAAGGCAAATGATTGTCAAATGAGTAGAAAAAACAAAATTTTCTCGACGAGAAAAGTGACTTATCATGACTGACGATCAAATTCCAAAACCTCCTGCTATAGTAGAGACATTAATCGATTCTGAGTTATCTACCTCTTTTCTCTCGTATGCAATGAGTGTTATTGTCAGTCGTGCTTTACCTGATGTTCGCGATGGGCTCAAACCCGTTCATAGAAGGATTTTGTATGCGATGCAGGATTTGGGTTTAGCTTCTAATCGTTCTTATAGAAAATCTGCGCGTATTGTTGGAGAAGTACTTGGTAAATATCACCCCCATGGTGATAGTGCAGTTTATGATTCGATGGTACGGCTTGCACAGCCGTTTTCGCTACGATACCCGCTAGTTGACGGACAGGGTAACTTTGGGTCCATGGATGGGGATAGAGCTGCTGCAATGCGTTATACAGAAGCAAGAATGGCAAAGGCTGCAGAGGCTATTTTAGAAGATATTGATAAAAAAACAGTTTCGTATGTACCTAATTTTGATGATTCGCTTGAAGAACCGTCCGTCTTGCCAGGGAAATTTCCCTATTTATTGGTCAATGGTTCGACGGGAATTGCAGTAGGGATGGCAACAAATCTTGCTCCTCATAATCTAAAAGAAATAACAGCTGCATTAATTGCACTCATTGATAATCCTGAATTAGAATACACTGATTTAATGAATTACGTTACGGGTCCTGATTTTCCAACGGGTGCGCTTATTTGTGGGCGTTCGGGAATAGCACAAGCGTATAAAACGGGGCATGGGAAAGTGTATGTTCGTGCCAAAACACATCAAGAAGTTGTTCATGCGCGTCAGGCAATTATTGTTGATGAAATTCCTTATCAAGTAAATAAAGCGATGCTTATTGAGCAAATTGCAAATCTTGTAAAAGATAAAGTAATTGAAGGTATCTTTGACATTCGAGATGAGAGTGATCGAAACGGCGTTCGCATGGTCATCGAATTAAAAAAGGATGGTCAGCCGGATATTATTTTAAATCAATTGTTTAAGCATACGCGTTTACAAGTGACTTTTAGTATTGCAAATTTATGTTTGGTTGATTCTGTTCCGAAAATTCTCACACTTAAAGAATTATTACAGCATCATATTGCGCATCGATTTGATGTAGTAACAAAACGTATTGAGTTTGATCTGAAAAAAGCAAAGGATCGTGCGCATATTTTAGAGGGTCTGAAAAAAGCAATTGATGCAATTGATTTAACAATTAAAATTATTCGTGGCTCATCTTCAGTTGAGCAAGCGCGTAATGGATTAATGGAAGCACTTGAAATTGATCACATTCAAGCGCAAGCAATTTTGGATATGCGTTTACAAAAATTAACAGGCTTAGAGCGTGAAAAACTCATTGATGAGTTTAATCAATTGCTCTTATACATTGCAAATTTAGAAGAAATTTTAGCAGTTGATCAGAAACGATATGACATTATAAAAGAAGAATTACAAGAACTCTCTGATAAATTTGGCGATGAGCGACGCACACAAATTATTGATGGCGATATTGGTGTGGATGATGAAGATTTAATTGAAGACGAAGATGTTGTAGTCACAATCACAAAAGATGGATATATTAAACGCATTGGTCTTGATACATACAGAGCACAAAATCGCGGCGGTCGAGGTATTGTTGGAACAACAACAAAAGATGATGATATTGTTAATTCACTTTTTGTTACGCGATCAAAAGCATTTATTTTGTTTTTCACAAATACGGGAAGGGTTCATTGGAAAAAAGTTTATCAAATACCTGAAGGTTCACGCCAAGCAAAAGGCCGTGCCATTGTTAATTTGCTTGCACTTGAAAAAGATGAATTCATTACAGCAAGTATTCCTGTTCAAGAGTTCACAGAGGGTTCCTACTTAGTCTTATGTACAAAAAAAGGAACAGTGAAAAAATCATCCTTGCAAAGTTATGCAAGACCCCGTGCAGGTGGAATTCGTGCAATTGTCCTAAATGAGGGTGATGAGTTGATTCGTGCAGTTATGACAAACGGTGAAGATCAATTGCTCATTGCAACAAAAAATGGACTTGCGGTGAGATTTCATGAAAAAGATGCACGTGAACTTGGTCGCGTGAGTCAGGGTGTGCGCGGTATTCGATTGCAAGAAAATGATCATGTTATTGATATGGTTGTAGCAGCAGAGGATAAAACGCTTTTAACAATCACAGAAAATGGATATGGGAAACGAACACCAATTCCTGAGTATAGGCTCATTGGTCGTGGTGGAAAGGGGGTTATTAATATTAACTGTTCGCAGCGTAATGGCCCGGTTGTTGCAATCAAAGTTGTTGATGATGAGACTGGTTTATTATTTATTTCTCAAAAGGGTATTGTTATGAGAACAAGAGCGGATCAAATTTCGGTTATTGGTCGAAATACGCAGGGTGTACGCATTATGCGTCTTGATGAAGATGATATTGTCGTTGCGTGTGCAAGAATTGTTCTTGAAGAAGTTTCAACGGATTGATTTATACATAACTTTTTTTTCAAACGGCCGTTTTTTGAAAAATTGTGAAAAGGAACGTGTGATTAAACTATCCCAATTATCTAAGAGTGTTTGTACTTCATCGACTTGAATTCCTGTTTTGATACTGATTTGTTCAGCGCTAAAATACTGTTTTGGGTGTGCATTCAAAAAATCAATGATAATATTGCTGCGTTTGGTGTCAATCCACAGGCCTTGATTGAGAAATTTTGTAATATTTTCTGTGAGTTTGTCATTTTTAGAAACACACAAAAGTGTGGGCTCAATAATTTTTTGCCTATTTCCTTCATAAATCATTGTTGTTTTAATGAGCTTTCCCATTTCTAATTTTTTGATGGAGTCATGAAGTGTTGACATTGAATGACCAATATGTTCTTTAATTGCGGGTGCTGTGGTTTTTTCATGTTTTGCAAGAAATTTAAGTATTTCTCGACAAATTGGTTGGGACCAGAGCTCGCGAATAGTTTGTTCATGTTTGAGGGTAATGTTTCGAGGTATAAAGTCAAGAATATGCTCACTTTTCGGGTCGTAGTATAAGATAACTTCTTGGGTCATAGGATATTTATTAATTAGGGATTATATAAATTTTGTTAATCCGAATAAGTGAATAAGTAGGTCATTATAGGAGCAAATTTGAGCTTTTTTCAATTAAAATAAGAAACTGAGAAAAAAACCAACTATGCTTCCCGCACCAACAAAGGGAATTGCAGGATAAAATCGTCCTTTTGTGGAGATGGCGTATAAAATCATAAGGCTGATGGTTGCAAAAATTCCAATACTTATACCCGTAAATACCGAACCGGTGTATTTCATAGCTGCTCCTGCAAAAACAAGCGGGATAAATAAATCTCCACCGCCAAGAACGGCACCATCAACTGTTTTTTTTGTATTGTTTTTGATAGGTTGTTGCTCTGTTTTGGAGGAAATTTTGTGTGCATGTCCAAATGAGAGTCCTGCAAATAATCGGTTTTTGAGCTGTGCTTTTGCCAGCGTGACCATGTGTTTTGATTTATTAACCATGTATATGTCGTACATTGCCAGAAAAAAGATCAGGGCAAAAGCTGAATAAATATTGATAATGGGAACAAAAATAGCTGCAATCCCGGGATAAATAAATAATTCTGTTGCATTATTAATTGTTTGATGTTTGTTCGTGATTTTGAGATAGGCAAATAAAATGGCAAGTGTGAATGGAACATAAATAACGGAGATAAATGCAGTAAATGGTGTGAATGAAAAATAGAGCGCGATAACAATACTCAAAAAAAACCATAATTTCCAGATGCGGATGAATTGATATTTGATGAGTGTGAATAGCAAGATGGTCCCTAATATAATTGCAACAATGATGGTAAGAAAGGTAAACGTTTCATTTTCAACTTGTGGTGGGGCAACAACATAGGTGTCGTGAATAACAGTTTGCTGTTCAGTTGCACTGCTAGGAAAATCAATATAGTAGGAAAGGATAAAAATGCCGATAAGTTGTGTTACAAGAAAGAATAGTACGACTTTTTTCTGTGCATTCATGGTGTTGATGAAGGTGTATAGGTTAAAAATGTTTTGGCAACATTAATATATGATAAGGGTGCTTCTTTTAGTTATGCAACCGCCATTTTTATATATACAATTTCGCATTATTAGTTTTCCAGGGGATTCAGTTGATCAGCTTCGCGCGTTATTACAGAGCCTTGTTCCTTTGGATTTCAAAAAAGAACAGTTACAAATAGAGGAGCAAGTATTTACTGATCAGTTTGATAATAAACGTTTCATTCTCACACTTTCTTTACAAAAAACCCGTCATATTCGTGCGTGTGCGAATGAGTTATTTCCAAGTCAGGTTCGAAATTCCATACTTGAAACTCTTGACTCTCGTATTGATGAAGGCTGTCATTTGTATATTCGATATAAAAAAGATGCACTTTTAGAAACACGCTTTTTATTAACAGACGGTGGTAATTGTGTGCACCTGACTTTTGCAGTTGCGTCATATCCAAAAAAAAGAGATATTGCTTGTCAGGCGGTCGAAAAGTATTTAAAAGCATTTGACGTATAGTGTACTATGGCAAGAAGACCACTTTCGGACTCATTTTTATTAGTAGCAATTCTTGGAGCAATTATTAGTGGTTATTATACGGTTTATGGTGCAATTTCGCCACCCTGGGGCTTTACATTAGTGTTAATGTTTATTATTTTTATTATCGCATCAATTGTTTCTGTAACACCAACAGATGAGCAATGGATGCACGAATCTCAATAAGAGGGGGTAAACACAATGATGGATGAATCAATACATTTAGCGGGATTTACAAATGTGAAATCAACGCAAGTAGACATATTACACAAGAAAATAGGCCACTATGCATCAGTATTTCGCTTAAAAGGTGGTACTTTTGAAGAGCTACGTTTGACCAGAAAAGATATAGGGCCAAGTGAGCATCCAATTCACGATGTTCAGGTCAATCTTGTTCGTGGTTCGCAAGTTCTTCATGCAAGTTCGCAGGACAGAACGGTAACAACGGCTGTTGAGCAAGCTTTGCGTTTGATTGAGGATCAAATTGCTAAAGCTCAATGAGTTGCTTTGCATTCCCATGGTAGAAGAAGGTTTGAATTTGTTTATCGTGGGTGTTTTCTAACAATTTTTTTATTTTTTCTAATTGTCGTTTTGCTTTCTTTAGACGATAGCTGCATTTGACTTCATACACGCGGATTCTATGCTTGTCTACTTGTAAAAGGTCAATTTCTGCAATAATTCGTTTTCTTGTAGAAAAGAGCTGATGATTTCTAATGATTTGAGAATTGTTCGTATTAAGCTTTGCTATAAGCTCATCTAGGTACTGGTCGTGTTTTAGGATTTGCACACCTCAGTATATGCTCTTTGTAGGTTGAAGTATATAAATGCTGTGTTTTTTGGGTGTGGGTGTATCCTCGTTGTTCAAAACGATAATTTTGTTCATTCATGATAAATAATTTTTTAATGAGATATTGAAACAGAAATAAAAAAGAAAAAAAGTTAATTAATAACAACAATCCCTACGCGGGAGTCTTGTGCTTTGAGTTTGGTTTCTCGACCAACTGTAAACTTCGCACGTGTTTTTTCTGCTGCTTTTACTAATTGACTCGTAATTTCTCCATCAACAATAACTGCATGCACACCACCTTCAAGTCCTTCAATTGTCGATGTTGCTTCCGTGAGTGGCACTTTGCCGAGGATATTCATTTGTTCGTCCAAGATGAGTGCTGCGTGTGAACCAACAAGGTCTTCAAGCATTGAGTTAAAGAGTTCCATCTCTTGATCATTTGCTTTTGGTGCGCGAACTGTTCGTTTTTGTGTGCTTTGTGTATTTTGATTGCGTTTATTATTTGTATTATTTTGTTGCGAATGACTTCGAAGTGAGTCTTTTGATGCAAGCTCTCCTTTCATCTGATCAGGAGTAACTTTTGCACGTAACGCTTTATGAATTTCTTTTTGCGTTAACTCTTCCACTTCTTTTCCATCGGGTGCTTTTGTGACAAAATCAATTTCTGTTACTGCAATTAATTCTTTAATATTGAGTAATCCTCCGCGGTCTCCATCAACAAAGACTGTAACTGTTTTTGTTTTACATAAATCAATGAGTGTTTGTGGAACTTTTGAACCATTCATTCCGATGACATTTTTGAATCCATATTTAAGAAGATGGACAACATCTGCGCGGCCTTCAACAACGATGATTTCATCACTCTCTGCAATGCCTGGGCCTGCAGGAAGCTTTTCACTTCCATATGTTGTAATTTCCATTGTTCGAACTGATTCAGCAACCGTATCTGCTAGTTCTTGCGAATCGGGCATGATTGTATCGTTCATATTTTTCAATAATTCTTTTGCGCGCTCAACAATGTTTCGTCGCTTAGAAATTCGTACATCTTCAATTTTTTGTACGCGAATATGTGAATTACATGGGCCTATGCGTTCAATAATTTCAAGTGCGGCAGCAACTATAACTGTTTCTGCTTTATCTAGTGATGAGGGGATAGTAATATCTCCTGTTGTTTTTCCTCCTTTTGATGTTGTTAACACTTCTATTCTTCCAATTCGACCGCTTCGTTGTAATTCTCGAAGCTCTAATTCTGAGCCTAAAAGACCTTCTGTTTGACCAAAGATTGCTCCGATAATATCGGGTCTATCTACGACCCCGTCAATTGTAATTGTTGCATGAACTATATATTTTCCTGAAATTGGACTAATTTTTGCCATTTTTTATTTCCTCCTTACTATTACAAGAACTTAAGAATGTGAATGAAAAGCTATGTAAAAATAGCCCGAAACACTAACCATGATGCGTCATAGCTGGGCATTACGCCTTTTGCTCTGTCAAGCACTCCCGTGTCGGGCTAGGTAGCGAGTGTGAATCTTAAGTGTGAATTGTAATAATGATAATCACTAGGTATGACGCATCCTTTTATAAAGTTTATTATTTTAAACGTGGTGATTTCTAGTGATTATTTCTCGTTTTCTCGACGAGAACTATCGGTATTCAATCACTGCTGCGTCAATAATACCTGCCACATATGCAGGAGCAAGGGACTGGAATTGAATTTGTCGGATATTTTCTTCAAGTGCTCCCCGAGTCTGATCGAATGTGAGTGTTTGTGCTTCTTGTCGATCGTATACTGCAATAATATGGTAGCCAAATGGTGTACTAACGGGGCCGATAATTTCTCCAATTTCTGTGGCAAATGCTGCCTGTTCGAATTCAGCAACAGTAAGACCGCGAGTAACAGGACCTAAATCTCCGCCAAATTGTGCAGAATTTTGATCAAAGGAGTATTCTTGGGCAAATTGCGCAAAATTTTCCAGTGTAATTTGTTCATAGATATTTTGTGTCAATGTCAATGCCTGCCCTTGTGTAAGTTCACTTTGACATTGCTGGGATTGTTCATGACAGATAAGAATGTGTGCTGCATAAACTGCTTCAGGAACAGAGAGGATTTGCTGGTTTGTCTGTTCATCAAATTCGATATTGTCGAGTGTTGAAAATAATTCTTGGAGTTGTTGCTCTTGAACTGGAATGTTTTGATAAACAGCGAAGTCTAAGAATGCTTCAATATATAATTCGTCCGTTATTCGCTTTGCAAAAATTTGCTCGAAGCGATCTTGTGTGAGTCCGGACTGTTCAATTCGTTGTATATATTGCTCACTTGTTAATGTCTGTTCTAGTTGTGCTATTGAATCGCTAATAATTTGGTCAACACGTGTTTGATTGAGCGTAACCTCGTTTTTCTTTGCTAAATTGACTAACAATGTTCTGTGTGCTAAGTCTTGTTGTATTTGTTCAAATGTCACATTAGGCTCGAGTACTTGTGCTTGTGCAAATACTGTTTGCAGTTCTTGTTGTGAGATTCTGTATGTCTGATCTCCGGTGTGAATGATAATTGCAGATCGATCTTGTACAACAAATACGATCACAAAAGCGAGTAGTATAACCATTGCGATGGTAAAGAGTGCTTTATTTTGTTTGATTACTTTCATAGTGTCAAACCCCTTAAGTGCTTCTTTTTCCTTTCTGATTTAAATGTTTTATTACAGGGGCTTCTTTCAATTTTTTTAAAAGAGCATGCAGATTTGGCTTAAGAGTCTCGCTTTGAGAATATCATCCAACCGGGTTTGTGTAAAAAATCGAATTTTTATTTTACAGCAATATTACGATTAATTCGGACTCGCGTATCTTGCCGACGAGGCGCTGCATAAATCGCGCCATGTCGTAATGAAGCATCAAGGTAATATTGCTTATCTCTTTTAATTTTTACACAAAGCCCATCCAACCATAAGGTTTATAAAGTCGTATTCCTGAAAAGGGTAAAAAGGGGGATTTTTATGTTTAAAAAAGAACTAATTAACGTATTGTTTCTACTATTATTAGTAGTGTTAGCTTTCTGGTATTTCGGGGAAGTTAATGTCGATGATCAAGGACGTGCAATTTCTGCATATGACCCTTTTGGTCAACCAATGAAGACAGAATCGGTGTTTAGCGCTGTGTTTTTAATACCGATTCTTGCAGTGCTCTTATATACATTTATTATATTTCTTTCAGAAATTGCTGTACATAAACCGCACCTCGATAGATTTTTTGCAAAATTCTTTAGCTTTAAGCTTATTGTAATCTTTTTGTTCTTTGCAGTCTATTTATCAAAAATATTTGCAAATCAGCAAATGCTCTATATGGAACAATGGATCTTAATTCCAGCAGTAGCAATTGGATTTTGGTATGTAGGTCATATGTTTGAGCATTTGAAAGGAGATTATTTTGCACCATGGATTCGAAACCGAAGTCAACTTTGGGAAGACACACATATTATTGGTGAATGGTTGTTTAAAATTTGTGCAATTTTAATTTTGTTTGCGCTCTTTGTACCAGATCTCTTATTCGTGTTCTTAGTTGTACCACTTGTTGCTGTTTTGTTAATGATTTTTGTGTACAGTTTTGTTATTTTTTCAAAAGAACATGCACATCATAAACATCATGAAGAAGTGATGAAGCTAATTCATAAGTCGCATGATTCATCAACACATCATGTTGTTTCAAAAGCTGCAACGCCTCAAACTGTTGTTGAGCCTGAACCAAAAGTTGCTGTAAAAAAAGCAGCGAAGAAGGCAAAAAAGACACGCAAAAAGGCTGCAAAGAAAAAAACGACAAAGAAAAAGAAAACAACACGTAAAAAAGCGGTGACAAAAAAAGCAGCTGCAAAGCGTACTACAAAGGCTGCGAAAAAAACTGCGAAAAAATCTTCTACGACTAAAAAAGCAAAGACGCGCAAAAAGGCTGCCAAAAAAACAACTGCAAAACGTTCGACAAAGGTTGCAAAAAAAGCAGTGAAAAAAGCGTCTGTGCAAAAGAAGCGTACGTCAAAAAAAGCAAAAAAGGCTGTAACAAAAAAAGCAGCGAAAAAGCAAACGAAAAAACGTGTTACAAAAAAAGCCGTTAAGAAACGGCGGTAATTTTTTTTGCAAAAACCATATTATTATTTTTTGTTCCCACAATATGAACCCGAGTATGGTTCATATAAAGTGGTTTTCTTATATAAATCTGTGTTTGTGTTTCTTGCATGACTTGAATGATTGTTGAACCATCTTCGCGAACAGTACTATCTATGATTGTTGCATAAAAGGATGTATCTTCATGTGTGAGAATGGCTTCTGTTTGTGGGTGTTTGAGTGTGGTGAGTAAGAGTAAACTGAGAATAAAAAAGGTCAGACTGAGTTTTATGAGTGTTTTTTCATCCATGTAATTTGTGAATGTTTTTGGGTTTAAATAAATAAAGAGAAAAAAAGTGAAAACTTTTCAAGAAAGTTGTTCATTTACAAATTCCCAGTTAATGCGTGTGAGAATTTGTTTGAGGTATTCTGGACGTTTGTTTTGATATGTCAGGTAATATGCATGTTCCCAAACATCGATGCCAAGTAATGGCTTCTTTCCTTGGCTTAGAGGAGTATCTTGATTTGGTGTTGAGATAATTTCAAGAGAACCATCGCTATTTTGAACAAGCCATGCCCATCCTGAACCAAAGCGTGTAAGTGCTGCGTTAGTTAATTCTTTTTCAAATGCATCATAAGAGCCAAATGTTTGTTCGATGAGTGTGGCAATTTTTCCTTTACATTCCTGTTTTTGTGGGCTGAGCATTTGCCAGAAAAGTGTGTGATTATAATGTCCGCCACCATTGTTTTGTACGGCTGTTTTTATGCTATCTGGTAGAGTTTCTAAATTCTTTAAAAGTTCTTGTATATCTTTTTCAACCAAATCTGGATGGTCTTTAATTGCGTCATTGAGCTTATCAATATAGGTTTGGTGATGCTTTGTATGGTGAATGCGCATCGTTTTCTCGTCGATAACTGGTTCGAGTGCGTTGTATTCATATGCTAATGATGGTAGTGTGTGTATCATAGGGATGTGTATGTTTTCATCTTTTAAAAAATTAGTGAAGGTTTGATTTTTCTTTATTGAGAGTTTCGCGGGTATAATACCCCGGACTTTAGTCCGCAAACTCTCAATTCAAAAGTTCGCGATTAGGTGAGAAGCGTAATACCCCGTCCCTTTAGGGCGGGGATACCTAGAAAAATTCCTAGTTTTCTGGGTTTGAAAAACTTGTGTTTTTCAATTAGCTTCGAGCAGCGAACTTTTGTTATTCTAGTCGAGAGTGCCATATATCTTTGTTTGAAAGCTATTTTTACTTGTTTTATGTAATAATTATTTTTTTAAAAGAGCACGCAGATTTTGCTCAAGAGTCCCGCTTTGAGATTTGTGCGAAAATTCGTCTGCAAACAATCGCCAAATTTTCTGATTTTACTGCAAGGTGCTCTTTTTTCTTATTCCTTGGACGGGGTTTTCTTTAGCAAAACATTTTAAAAGGGTAAATCTCTCAAGAATGCTATGTGGTATCAAACTTTAGGGTTTTCTTCGTATCCTTTGGATCCAAGAAGTAATCCCAATTTAATTGGCGTTTCTGATAAGGAAGAAGAGCTTGTAAATTATATTCGCTCAGGAACAATGTGCCTACTTTCTGGCTTTACAGGAAGTGGGAAGACGAGTATGCTTGAACGGGTATCGAAGAGAAAAGATTTGTCCCAGTTTCGATTTATTTTTATATCTGCAGACGGCGTGAAAAAAAATTATGATATTCAGGATGCTATTAAGGAAGCGCGCTCCTTTGTTGATCTGATTACTTTTAAAAAACCGCGAAATATTGTTGTACTTTTGGATGAATCACACCTTGCGAACAGAATATTAACTGAGTCGATTAAGAGTAAATGGAATTACATTTATCCAGATGGAACAAAGATGATTCAATCCGTTGTTGTTTCTCAAATTGAATCGCAATTAGGGACGAATTTCTCAGGTTCATTTGTTGACCGATTAGGAAAGCGTGTTGTTAAAATGCGCCGGCTCACACATGAGGAGTTACAAGAAGTTTTGCGTTTGCGGTTAGATAATGGCAAGCAAAATTATATTGATTATTTTGCAAAGTCAGGTTTGAATTTTCTTTGCACAAGTGCAGATGGTTCCGTTCGTCAATTATTAGAGTATACTGATGTATTATTTCGAAAACTTGTTGAAATGGATGCATTTGCAAAAGATGATTTTGAAATTGATAAACCTGTTGTATTTAATTTGTTACAAGCAAGTGGGCTTGTCAGCGAGCAAAAACCGAAATTCAACAAAGGACAATTTGACAAGGTCTTAGCAAATAAGCGGTATATGGCAGCAGTTGAAATGTTTGAGCAGTTTGGTGCATTAAGTTGTGTTACACTGGCAGAAAAGCTGGATGTGACAAAACAAACGGCACAAAAACTCTTGCGTGAGCTCAAGCAAAAAGAAGTTATTTTGCAATCACATATTGAAGATGGGGAAGAGTGCTTTGTGTTGACACCTCGTGTGAAACATGAATTGGTACGACAATGATTAGTGTTTGGATTATACTTGCAAGTTTGTATATATTATTTGGTTATGCGTGGTATTTCTGGTTGTTTCGCATACAAAAAAAGAAAACGCTCGAGCAGGTTGTTGTTCTAGCTGTTTCTGGACTGCTGGTGAGTGGTTTTTTAGTTATGAGTTATATATTCTTGCAAATTACTGATGCGCTTTTTGGGGCGCTTTTAGCATTTGTCGTGGCAATGTTTTTATTTGGCTTTCCATTTCGTGTTGTGAGTGCATTTTCAAACAGGCCAATCTGGTGGTATTTTTCTCATCTGGGGTTTTTTGTTATTACTTTTACAATCCTCGGTGGCCTGTGTGGGTTATTATTGTAGTGTTTTCTTTGAAAAGCTGAGGAAATTTTTGTAAAATTTATAAACACTGAACGTTTTCACACATTCATGCGATATTCAATACAACGATCCAAAGTGGATCAAGAAAAGAAGCGACAAAAACGCCTTGTTGTTGTTGCGATTTTAATTATAGTGATGATGCTTTTTTCCATTTTCGCCTACGTAGGATTCTATGTGGTTGATGGTGGCGTGGGTGGTGCACAAACTATCCAAGATTCTGGTCTCACATTTCGTTCAGGAATGATGGGTGATCAATTTGTGTACCAAGCGCAAATAAATAGGGAACAGTACCTTTTTTCCTTGCTTCCAAGTGAGTTAGAAGCATATCCGGTTCCGGCTGAAGTTCGCGCTCGATTAGCTCAAGAGTCGGCATTTATTCTTGCACTTCAGCCTGAATTACTGACTGATCCACAAGTACAGCTGAGCATTGGCTTATTTGATCAATCCATGGGACAAATTGTCGTGGATTATGCGCTGACAAATCAAAGTGATATTTTTGATGAGCAAATTCCTATAGTGACTTGTCAAGATACTGAGCAATTTGTTGTGCAATTACAACAAGGTCCTGAAAATGGTTTTTTTCTGGACGGAGATTGTTTGACAATTCAAGCTATTAGCTCGTTTGATGTTCGGTATTTATTTCATGCACTCTCTTACACACATTTAGGAGTATTACCTTATGAGCAGTAAAAAAAAGACAGAAAAAGACGTGACGTCGGATTCAAGTGATTCCATTGATGAACAAGTTGAGCAGGTTGAAAAACTTCGTGATGAAATTGATACAAATAATTATGCTCTTTTTGTTCTTATAGGCTTTTTAATATTAATACTGGGGATTTTTTTTGGCATTGGGCTGTATTTGCAATCAAGTCCAACACCTCACTATGTGGATATAGAACGCTATAATGATTTTGTGTTTTACAAAGATCAGGCAGGTGGCTGGGAAGTTGAAATTTACAAGGAAGATCAGCCTTATCACATATCGTTTTTTTTCTCGCCAAGCCAGGTTGAAAATATTTCACTTGATCCACTTGCGTACAGAGAGTTTTATTTACGCGATACTATCTATATTGCAATTGATCCACAGCTTCACGAGTATGACTTAATGCCTTCGGCAGCCTCAGCGAGTGTTGAGATTGGAAAAATTGTTGGGCAACGATATAATTTGCTCAATAAGAATACACCTGCCGCGCTCACACGACCGTACAGCAATGATTCAGATGTTCGCATTTTCAATTGCTCACAGATAACACCAACAACAGGTGTTGTAGAGTTTTTGTACGGAAATGAAACGCAAATTGATGTAGATGGCGGTTGTATTCAAATTCGAGCAAACTCAACTGCTGAGTTTCGTCGTGCTGCAACAAGGGTTGCATTTCAAATATTGGGAATCATGAGAGATGAGTGATCATTATTATAGCCACGAACAACAAACTCCTATAGAAGAGACCACGTTTTCACATGTAATTGCTGGAAAAAAATTAACGATTACGACTGCAACGGGTCTATTCTCAAAAGAGCATGTGGATACGGGCTCTCAATTACTTTTAGAATATGCGCTCTTAAAACCGAATTGGCGAGTGCTTGATTTGGGTTGCGGGTATGGGATTGTTTCGTTAGGCGTGCTTTGTCGAGAACCGACATGCAAAGTCGTTGCAAGCGATATTACGCAACGTGCAGTCGAGTACACACAAAAAAATGCACAGCAAAATGGGCTTTCTCTTGTTGTCAAAAAAAGTGATGGTTTGGAAAATGTGGAACAAACCTTTGATACTATTTTACTGAATCCTCCCCAGTCTGCAGGTAAAGACGTTTGTGAGCGTCTCATACGACAGGGTTATGAGCAGCTCGTTGTGGGCGGTATAATTCAAGTCGTTATACGAACAAAGAAAGGTGGTTCATCCATGCAGACTTTTTTACAGTCGCAATTTGGAAATGTACGTCCCATTGCTAAAAAAGGCGGGTTTAGAATTTTAGTAGCAAAAAAAGAAAAAAGTCACACCTAGGTGTGTTTTATTGTACAACAACACGAATTTTCTTCTCAGAACTTGCATCACTTCGCAAGTTAACTAATGTAAATTTTTTGATTCCTTGCTTTTTTGCATAATCTTGTGCTGCTTGTTCTGTTTTGAATGTTTTCGGACGAGGTGTTCGGTTTCGACCATTTTTTATGATGAGTTCTCGTTTTTTTAAGTGTGCACTCATTTTTTTACCTCAGCTTTTTGCGCCTGTTTTTTTGCGGATTTTTCGCTTTCTTGCTTTTTTGGAGCAGGTTTTGGTTTTTGTGCAGCTGTTTTTACAGGTTTTGTTTCTTCAGGCTTTGCTTGTTTTTCTTGGCTTGGTTGTTGTTTTGGTTTTTCCTTTTGAGGTTCGTCTTCAATAACAACCTTTGGTTTAGGTGCTTGTGGTTTTTGTGGCTCTTCTTGTTTTTTCTCCACAACCGGTGCAGCTTCACCATATAAGCGTGCCATAACAACGCCTTTTTGGTCTTTTGTTGCAATAACTTTGACTTTATGAACAGGGTTAGTTATTCCATTTTGCCAAATATATTCGTTGAGTTTTGGTGTGAGTTTTACCTCGTCTGATTTCATATGTCGCTCTAAAAACGCATAGAGTGCACTAATTGCGCGCTTTGTTTTTTTCAGTCGTGGTGCAACTCGTGTTTTTTTTCGAAGTGTAATTGTGTATGTTCGTTCCATCTCATTCACCTACGCTTTTGTTCGTGTTCGTCGCCAGTTACGCTTAACCGTTGTGTGACGTCCAGGATGAACTTTCTTTCCTTTTCCATAAATTTTTAGCACTGTCCAAAATGGCGCCCACCGTGTCATTTTTCCGAGTTTGATGAGTCGAATTTTTCTGCTTACATGTTTATTTGTTGCCATTTTCTTTCACCGTATGTGCTGTTTTATCAAGGAGTTGAATACCTTGTGCCGTTATAATTCGACCTTTTCGATTTTGGATTTGTGTTTGTCGGATAAGTTTTGCAGCTTCTAATTGCTGAAGAACTTTTCGTAAAATATTTCCAGATCCTAATTTGAATCGTGATGGCTTATGGCCACGTCGTTTTTTTCCACCGTATTTGACTCGAAGCTTATTTGTTCCAATAGGTCCTAAGTTTGCAACAGTTCGCAAAACCGCAGCACTTCGAAGATACCACCAGTCTTCTTGAATTGGTGGTCGTTCTTTATGAACTCCTGTTTTAACAAAAGCTGCCCATTGTGGTGGCGTAATTGCATCTTGTTCTTTTAGTTTTTTCGCGACTTCTTTTATGAGGTCACTTGGATTTACGTCTAAATAACTCATTGTGTTTCTCCTTCCAAACACAGAAATGTGTTTGTCTGTTGTGTTTTGCTCTCGCAAAAGGATGGTGCATAAAGTATGCACTAATGGGCAGAAATGGGGGTTTATTTATAAATGTTATTGTTGAGAGGGGTCATGTTTTCCAGCATCAAACAAAGACAGCTCTTTTTGCCCTTTTGGATGATAGAGTGCAGCCTTTTTTGCTCGAAAGGGATGGTGTTCTAGACAGCTCGCTTGATAATCACCATATGAACCGACCAGAATGGTCTGATCCGAGTCAGCAATCCGTTTGGTATAGGGTGCGTCCCGTCCACAGGCCTTTTTATTGACTTGGGTTGTGCAGACGCTTTTGAGTTTTTGAGTAGAATCGGCAATTGCTAAAAGTGCACCAATATGATCCTTATTATCGGCAAAAGAGAACGGGTCGAGTCGAAAATTGGTATCGAGCGCAGCGATATAAATAATTCGCCCAGTTGCACGCAAATATTGGCAGACTTCAATTATTTGTGAGTCAAAAAACATTGCCTCGTCAATTCCAACGATTTTTGTTTGATCATGTACTTGTTCAATAATATCCTGGGCGCAGGTGAGTGCTTGACAAGTAAGGCGATGTTTTTTCGTGTGATCTACTATTTGTGTTTCGCTGTATCGATTATCGATTGCGGGTTTGAAGACTTGAACGGGAATTTGTGCAAATTCGTACCGTTTGAGGTAACGAAGGAGTTCTGTGCTCTTTCCTGAGTACATGGGTCCAACAATGCAGTGAATTCTTGGTGTTAAATCCATAGTAAGAGAGTAATTTTATTTTAATTTTATATACATTTAGTCCATAGAATATGAGTGTTTGAAACCATACTCAAAATGTAATGGATATTATGAGAACAAAAAGAGCGCAAATATGCCCCCTGCTGATAGGCTGACAAATAACACTGTGCTGAGATGCTCAACAACTCCACCATTTTTTATGCGTCCATGAATGCGAATGGGAAACGGCCAGAATGGATAAATGCCTTTTCTTGTCAGTGCGTCTAAGAGAAGATGGGAACTATAGCCTATAAGAAATGCTCCAAGGTAGAGTGGGTTTAAAGAAAAGGGCGTTATTTTCGTTACACCCCAAAAAAGAATAATCCACAGTATAATTCCTAGTAGTGAGTGGGTGAGTGTTCGATGGGGTAGTATCCAGTTAATAAACCAGAAATATTTTCCAACGCTACTTTTTCTGTTATCAATGTCTGGAAGGAGTGCGCTAAAGACAATAATGATGATAGTAATTAGGAGGGATGTCTCAAAAACAATGGTATAACACGTTGCAAGAAATAAAGCAAAAGCAATATGTGCGGGCGCGTTCATTTAGGTATTGGCGAGCAAAGATTATTTAAAGTTTTGCTGTTTTACTTCAATTATGGCAGACATGATCGCATATGAAGCAATTATTGAGGCAATACGTGAGAAGACAAAGCTAGACAAATCTACAATTGAGCAAAAAATTCAAGCTAAACAGGATGAATTCTCCGGTCTTATTTCTCAAGAAGGTGCTGCCCATATTGTCGCAAATGAATTGGGCGTGAATATGCTTGAACAACTTCAAAAACCAGTACTCATTGAGCAAATAAAGCCCCCTATGAGGCGTATTTATCTTAAAGCGCGTGTCTTGCAAAAGTATGAACTTGTTGAGTTTGAAAAAGAATCTCGTTCGGGGAAAGTGCAATCGTTGCTATTAGGTGATTCCACAGGTACTATTCGGTTTACTTGTTGGCATGCGGATGTGCAAAAGCTCGAAGCGATTGATCCGGATGATACAATTAGTATTGAAAATGCCATATCTCGTGAAAATCAAGGGCGAGTTGAGTTGCATGCAACGCCAGATACAACAATTAAAAAAATAGATGAGACAATAGAAGTCAAATTATTTTCACCACAATCTCAAGATGCGCCTGTGAGTACACTTGCACAAGTTGAACAAAAAACAGGTATGGTAACGGTTCATGGCGTGATTGTACAGATGAATCCTTTGGCGTTTTATTATGTTGATCCACAAACAAATAAAAAAATAAAAGAAGATCAAATTGATGCGAATGTTCATCAAAAAGCCTGTCTTTGTAGTGTGCTCATAGATGATGGGACACATACGATGCGTGTTGTTTTTTTTCGGGATGTTTGTGCGCAATTATTTGAAACATCAATTGAACAATTATATCAAGCAAAAGAGGCAGGAGAACTAGAAGCCTTGCAAAAACCAGTGTTTGGAAAGATGATACAAGTTCGAGCACGGATTAATGAGAACAATCTTTCTCAGGCAAAAGAATTAATCGCACTATCTGTTGAGGAGTATACATGGGAGCATCACGAGAACAATTTAAAGTCTTAAACGACGTGTTTGATGAGTTTACAGAACGAAATATTTTACGTTTAAGCGCTCAAGGATATTTTGATCAGATTATTCGTTCCTGTTCCCTCGGAAAAGAAGCGCATATTTTTCTTGCAAAAACGCGAGATAATCGTCATGTTATTGTAAAAATTTACCGCTTAGAGAATTGTAATTTTAATAAAATGTATTCTTATATTAAAAGCGATCCTCGTTATCAGGATATTAAAGGAAAGAAAAGACAAATTATTTTTCAATGGGTTCAGCGAGAGTTTAGAAATTTACACCTTGCACGAGAAGCCGGTGTTCGTGTTCCGACGGTGCATACCTGCATGCATAATATTTTGGTTATGGAAGTTATTGGAAATGAGCATGAACTTGCACCCCAGCTCAAAAATGTTTTGATTACAGAGGATATGTTTGAAGATTTACTTAATCAAGTTCGTTTGTTATATCAGAAAGCAAAGTTGGTTCACGGGGATTTGTCCAAATTTAATGTGCTTTTAGATGTTGACAAACCAGTAATTATTGATATGAGTCAGACAACATCTGTTCTTGATCCCAATGCAAAAGAATATTTGGAACGGGATATTAAAAATCTCGTTTCATATGCAAAAGGTCTTGGTTTTTCGTATACATTTGAGCAGATTTATCGATTTATTGTGACGCCAGTTGATTTTTCTAAATAAAAATGAGTTACCGACACATTTAAAAAAGGTGCGAGATTCACATTCATATGACACCATCGCCTCCACAAGAAGATCTTATTATTGAACATATACTCCGTGTCCCGAAAAGCCGTATCGCTGTTATTATTGGTACTGACGGAGTTACAAAGCGCCAAATTGAGTCGCAAACACAAACGCGTCTGACTATTGATTCCCATGAGGGAGATATTACGATTCAAGGTCGAGATGCAGTCAAATGTTTTGTTTCCAGAGACATTGTTAAAGCAATTGGTCGTGGTTTTAATCCTGAAATTGCATTATTTTTACTCAAATCTGATTATGCGTTTGAACTCATTGATATGGGTGAAGTTACGCGAAATAAAAATGATTTATTACGTGTGAAAGGTCGTATTATTGGAAAAGAAGGAAAGACTCGAGAAATTCTTGAAAAACAAACAGAAACACATATCTCGGTATTTGGAAAGACGGTTGGCATAATCGGCGAAGTGGAGCATGTACTTGCTGCAAGACAAGCAGTCGATATGATTTTAGATGGTTCCCCTCACGCAAATGTCTACAAATGGTTGGAATCCAAAAAACGAGCGCTCACTAAAACGCAATTATTGGGTAATTCTGTTGAAATCAAAGATGAGTTTAAAAAATACGTTGAGTGAAATCCACAACTTTTTTAATATACTTTTCGCGTCATGCTGTTAATGGATACGTATCGCAAATTTACAAAGGCAACACTTGCATGGTATAAACGGTATGGGCGAGATTTGCCTTGGCGAAACACGCAAGATCCTTATCACATTTTTGTCAGCGAGTGCATGTTACAGCAAACACAAGTTTCTCGAGTCATTCCTAAATATGAAGCCTTTTTGCAAGCATTTCCAACAGTCACTCATTTAGCCAATGCTTCATTACGCGATGTGATTGTTTTGTGGAGTGGATTAGGATATAATCGTCGAGCAAAATATTTATGGCAGGCAGCAAATGTTATTGTCAAAACACATAGTGGACATATTCCTGATGATCCCCAAAAACTTGAACAATTACCAGGTTTTGGTGCGTATAGTGCAAACGCGATTGCTGCATTTGCGTTTAATAAACCGGTTGTTGTTATTGATGCCAACATTAAACGCGTGTTTAATTATGTTTTTGGCTTGGAGCAGTCTGAAATTGCAAATGCAGTGGCAAGATGTGTTCCCAAAAATCATTCCCGGGATTTTTATAATGCATTGATGGATATTGGCTCACTATATTATAAGTCGACGAGCACATATGAAACGTATCCATATGCTTCTTTTTGTTTTTTTTATAATAAAAAATCCATTCCTCCTTTAAAAAAAGTGAAGCAAAAATCATTCAAGGATTCTGATAGATTTTATAGGGGGCAAATTCTCAAACAGCTTGTTCAAGCACAAGAATTGGATGCTGCCACATTAAATAAAGATACTCGGTACGCAATTGCATTATCCCAATTATGTGAGGAGGGTCTTGTCATGTGTGAAAAAAACCGTGTGTTTTTACCAAAAAGCTCATAAATATGAAGGTTTCTCCCCTAAGTATGATTTCGGAAGGTTTTGTTGTTGGAAGATTTTTATTGGACGGGAAAACGACGTTTTTAAATAAAAAACTTCAATCGGTGCTTCCAAATATGATATTTGCACAAATAATTGATAGACCTGACCGGCATCACGAAAGTTTAGAAGACAGTGCTTATTTTCTCACGCAATCGTATTTACAAACTCCTGAGTATAAATGGGGTCGAAATCGTGGTATATTGCCTGTATTTAATGTTTCAGTGGATATATTAGTGGATGAACAAGTAGAACGCTCCTCTCAACTAGTATCTTTGGGTTTCAAGCCTATATTTGAGTATACGCCAAATGGTGTGAGAGACATCTGTTTGCAAAATGCGCGAAATTATTCGCATGAACAGGCAGAACATTTTTGTCATTTTTCTTCTCGATTTTTAGATAAGTATGTTTCTATGCGAAATAATTAATATTGTCTGCTGACTATGCAAAGTGGGAGAGTGTTGAACCCACATAGAATGCAATGAGTGCTGCTGCTCCTCCCAGAATAAGAATTTGTAGTCCGCTTGCAAACCAATGTTTATCGGTAAGTGCTGCTTTAAACGTTCCGAGGCCAAAAATAGTTGCGCCCGTGAGGCTTGTTGCAACAACAAATGGGTTTGCAATAAACATTGCAGAAAATAAATCAAGCACATAGGAGAATAATGGAACAAATCCAAAAAATAAAAATGAGAAAAAAGTCACTAGGGATGTTTTGAGCGGAGATTCTTGATGATTTTCAATGTGAAGCTCTTCATCCATAATCGTGTCTGCAAAGGTTTGCTTGTGTTTTACGAGTGTGTGTACGAGTTTATTTGCTTCATCTTTTGTGTAGTGATGCTTTCGATAAAATTTTTCTAGTTCTTCTTCTGATGCATTCAAGTGTGAGAGAATATCTTTTGTTACTTGTTTTCGTTCTTTATTTGTGTACTTATTTTTGGCTTCAATTCCTAAATAATTACTAATTGCGATTGTAAAACCGTGGGCAAGTAAATTAGCACTGCCAATAATGAGAATAATATTTGCACCAAGTGAGGCTCCAGTAATACCTGATACGACGGCAAAGGTGGTGATTGTTCCAGTTAAACCTCCGTGGATAACATCCTGAATAAATCCTCCTTCATCCGGTCGTTGTTTCATTTGTGAAATATTTAGGGCTTATCTTTTTTAAAAATGTTTAGGATGATAAGGCTTCATCCAAAAAATAAGAAAAAAGAGCACCTTGCAGCAAAATCAGAAAATTTAGTGATTGTTTGAAAGCTTCTTTCAAACTTGAGGATGAGAATCCGAAAAGTTGCAACTAATTTTTCGCATACTTCTCAAAGCGGGACTCTTGAGCCAAGTCTGCGTGCTCTTTTTTGAAAACAATTATTGGATGAAGTCGGACGAAAAATAAAAGAATATACGCATGCACAAGCAATAATTTTATAAACACATATCAGGCAGCTCATACTACGATGAGTAAAGCAGAGCAATTAGCAACCAAGCAGCGTGAAATTGGTGTTGCAGAATTTTTTGCACGAAATAGACATCTTCTTGGATTTGATAATAAAGTAAAAGCACTCATGACAACAATTAAAGAGGCTGTCGATAACTCCCTTGACGCATGTGAGGAGGCAGAAATACTTCCTGAAATTATTGTTGAAGTCATTGACATGGGCAATGATCGTTTTAAAGTAGTTATCGAGGATAATGGCCCTGGTATTGTGAAAAAACAAATTCCAAAAATCTTTGCAAAACTCTTATATGGTTCGAAGTTTCATTCATTAAAAATGAGCCGTGGTCAACAAGGTATTGGTATCTCTGCATCTGTTTTATATGGTCAGCTTACAACGGGCAGACCCGCAAAAATTACATCGAAAACGGGACCAACAGATCCTGCGCATTATTATGAATTGAAATTAAACACAAAAACAAACGAGCCTGAAATTGTCACTGACACAATTATAGATTGGCCAAAGGAAAGTGGAACAAAAATTGAAATTGATTTGGAGGCAACATATCAAAAAGGCGCACGCTCGATTGATACGTATTTAAAACAAACAGCCATCACAAATCCGCATTGTACAATTATTTATACAAATCCGAAAGCTGAGCAAATTATTTTTCCACGAGCAATTGAAGTTATTCCGGCAGCTGCTCAAGAAATTAAACCGCACCCATATGGGGTTGAATTAGGAACATTGCAGTCGATGTTAGAAATTACACCGGCAAAAACAGTTCAATCATTTTTACAAACTGAATTTTCACGTGTAAGCGCACAAGTTGCAAAAGAAATTTGTGAGAACGCAGCTTTATTGCCAAATACATCTCCGAAGAAAATAACGCGGGATCAAGCAGAAAAAATTATTCGTGCAATTGCCAAAACTAAGATTATGGCGCCGCCAACTGACTGTATTTCTCCAATTGGTCAAGATCAGCTAGAAAAAGGGTTGAAAAAAGAAATTAATGCGGAATTTTATACAACGATTACACGCTCACCAAGTGTGTATCGAGGAAACCCTTTTATTATAGAAGTTGCAATTGCCTACGGAGGAGATCAGCCTGCAGATCAGCTTGCAAATGTGATGCGATTTGCAAACCGAGTTCCACTTTTATATCAACAAGGAGGCTGTGCGGTAAATAAAGCAGTCTCAAGTTTAAATTGGAAGCCGTATGGGTTACAACAGAGTAGAGGTTCTGTACCTGCAGGTCCATTGACAATTGCTGTTCATATCGCTTCGGTCTGGGTTCCGTTTACTTCAGAGAGTAAGGAAGCGATTGCGCATTATCCTGAAATTATAAAGGAAATGAAATTAGCATTACAAGAAGTTGGAAGAAAACTGGGAACATATATTAATAAGAAAAAACGTGTTGGTGTTGAATTAAAAAAACGCTCCTACATTCAAAAATATATCCCACATGTAAGTGCTGCGTTGTTAAAATTATTAGAATTACCTGATGATAAAAAGGCAGATTTAGAAGAAAAGCTCGCTGCAATTTTAGAAAAAACGCGAGGAGAAATTGAAGAGCTTGCTTTTGATGCATCAAAAAATAAAGATTTTGACAAAGAATTTGCATCGATAGGAAGAAATGATCAAGAGGAGGAAACAGAAGATGAGTTCTAAGCAACCAAAGGCATCATTAAAGCCAATTCAAGATGTAGCAAATCAAATTTACACAAATATTCTTGCATATAAACCGCCTATTTTATCGATGCCACTTCGTTCACTTTCAAATGTATCGTATAATCCGAATGTTGGGTTTTTTGAATTAACAGGAAAATATAAGGATAGAAAATTAACGGCCTCAACAATTAAAACATTTGCACAAACTTTGCACATGCTTACACTTGCAAAAGAATTAGCACTAGCAGCTGATGAGGCAACAAAAAGAGAAGCGTATTATATTTCAAAAAATTGGGGTGAAGCTAAGTTTAATGAGCAGCCAGAATCCGATCTTGTCATGGATGATGTTGAGGCGATGCTTAGTGTAAACCGAGAAGTTATTGGTTTTATTCCAGAAGAGAAAGGTGGTGCTGTTGCTGGAAAGCTTGTTGTTCTTGATAAAGATGTCGATTCAGGTGAGCAGCTTCGCATTGATTGTACGAAATTTGGAAGTGGGGCATATTCTATTCCGAGCAAAGTTGAAGATCTTGGATTTGAGACTGATGCAACATTTATTTTAGCAATTGAAACGAGTGGTATGTTTCAACGATTAGCAAAACAAAATTATTGGAAAAAGGCAAATTGTATTCTCGTTGCAATGGGTGGTGTTCCAACAAGGGCAACACGGCGTTTTATTAGACGTTTATCAGATGAGAAAAATTTGCCAGTTTATGTTTTTACTGATGGAGATTTTTATGGGTATTTTAATATTTATAGAACATTAAAAGTCGGTTCTGGAAATGCAGCACATATTAACGAATTTTTCTGTGTGCCAAATGCGCGTTTTATTGGTGTAACGCCCCAAGATATTATTGATTATAATTTACCAACGCATGCACTCAAAGATATTGATATTAAGCGCGGTCGAGATGCAGCAAAAAACGATCCATTTGTCCAAACGCATAAAGAATGGCAGCAAGCAATTGAGCAGATGACAAAGCTCAAAAAGCGTGTAGAGCAGCAAGCGTTTGCCAAGTATGGGCTTAATTATGTTATCGACACGTATTTACCTGAGAAGTTAGGCAATAAGAAAAAATGGTTGCCTTGAAGATATCACATTAGATTAAACGCAAGTACTTCCACAAGCGCGGCTATTATTATTGTTAAAATTGCAAGTGTTCCGATGATTGCAGAATCTACTACAACATGATAGAATTTTGTACTTCCAATTTTCTCCCTGATTACTGCTTTGCTTAACACTCCTCCTGCAATGGCAATAAGGATATAACCAAGGCCTTCTAGTATAGTATGTGGAAGTACAGTGAGAAGTTGGATGAAAAAAGATTGTGTTTGCTGTAATAAAAACACGACGCCAAAAAACATACCCCAAGTTGCAGCATTTATTGTGAGATAAAAAATCGATCCTGCGCCGTATATGAGTGAAAGTGCAAACACTGCAAATAAGACTATGAGGTTATTTTGTAGGATGATGAGAAAAACATCTGGTGACGACGCACTTCCAACCATTCCTGTTAAGTGCAATAAATCTGAAAAGTATCTTGTTGCAAATTGAACGCCGAATATAAGTGGGATTGCGATATATGCTGTGAACACGCCAAAAAAAACAAAGAAATATACTTTGATTATATCTATGTGATCTTTAAAAAGAAGGGTTGGTGATAATTTCTTTTCTCTAATCTCGACATTCTCTTCTTCTTTTAATAATGCATTGAGGGAAGGCAATAATAGCGCAGTAGTGAGCCCGATGCTCGCAATTCCAGTAAAACTGGGAAGTATTAGGTATGCTGCAAGAATACTAATGAGTGTATATCCCAAACCGAGAAAAAAAGAATGTTCTTTTTTTTCTATCCATTGAAGTTTAAAGTATTGCTCGAGCATACTCTCTTTCTAAAAGATATATTTATAAACTTTTGTTTCTAAAATTGTATTAAGAGGTTTATTTTAATGAAAAATCAGACACAACAAACAAATACAAATAACTCGAATTTTGCTTTTCTTGCCATAGTTGCAATAGTAGCCATTGTTGCTATTGTCGTCCTTGTTAATCAAGGTTCGAGTATTGGTGCGGTGCATTATGTTACGCCGGATTCGGCTGGTGAATTAATAGAGATATACGATCCTGAAACAGGTGATTTGATAGGATATGCATCTTGGACTATCTCTCCGTACTCATATACTAGTGAACATACCCACCAACAGTCAACAGTACGTGGTGTGGCTGTTAGTAGAAGCAAATAGAGAGAAGATTATGTGAATTTGCATGTTTTCAGACTGATGAAAACTCATTATTTTTGGTCTTTTTTATTCTTATTTTTTCCCTGGATTGTAGTCCGTCCTAGTTCTCTTGAGATGCTTTCTCTTTTTTTATGGAGTTGTTATGCTGCAAGTTTCATATTCGGTTTAAGTTTATTAAACCACTTTCGAAAAGGCTGTTTTTTTGTTTTTATAGTTGTATTATCGGTGACCCTCGATTGGGCGGTAGACTTTTTATTTATGGGTCCTAGAAGTCAATTGATGTGGCGGTTGCATGGAACATTTGATTTCATTCTTGCATTTCTTTTACATTTTTTGCTGGTTATAGTTCCGATAGTTTGGTTTTTTAAGAATATCTCGTTTATAAAGAAATATGATTCTGCAGTGTATCTAAACGTATTTTTGATAACATGTATATTGTCGTTATTCATAATTTTCATTCCTTTTTTGTATACAAATCCTGCTTATAATATTAATTATGTTTTCGTGGATTGGCATGGTGTTGAAAAATCGATGTTCGATAATTTTCTGGTTCTTGGTTTTTATTTATTACGAATTGGTCTAAGCCTGCTAGTTATTTTTTATTTATTGAAATATTCTATATTAGAGAAAGCATTTAGTTTAATTAAGCGATATGTTTTGAAAAAGGGCTTCTCCAAACATTTTTAAATTTCTTTTATTTTATTTTCTGGTATGTATATGTGGCTCCTTTTTGCAATAGGTCTTATTTCTGGCATGTGTAGCTATATTTTTGGAATTGGTGGGGGAATTATAATCATACCTGCGCTTGTCTTATTTGCAAAAATGAGTATGCAACGTGCCGTCCCACTCTCATTGATTTCTATGATTCCAATTACAATCATTTCAGCAACAACGCATTATTGGCAGGTCGGAAGTCAAGTTTCGGCATTTGTTGTTGTACTTTTAACGAGCGGAGCTTTACTTGGTTCATTTATAGGCTCGCATAGTGTTCATACTATCTCACATAAACTTGCAACAAGAATTCTTTGTGCTTTTTTAATTCTTATCGCATTTGTATTGGCAGAAGTCTTTTCTTTTGCGCCCGTTGCGCAGTTATCTTTTCTATTATTATTAGCAATTGGTTTTGGAATAGGATTTATTTGTGGATTTTTTGGAATGTCGGGTGGCTTTTTGCTCGTTCCCCTCTTGGTTATGCTTTTTTCATTTCCTTACTCGGTTGCAATTGCGACATCTCTTTTGAGTCTTACACCAATTCTTATTGCAAGTACGCTGTTTCACCATGTTAATCTTCGATTTTATTTACATTCAACTGTTCAAATTGTTGTTGGTGCGTTTTTTGGAGTATTGCTGGGTTTCTTTCTGTCTCATTTAATTCCCGCACAGGGCTATACGTGGTTTTTCTCTCTATTTTTAGTATTTGTTGCAATTCGTCTTTGGTTTCGCGAGGGATAAGATAGGGTAGTGCATTATCAAGAACGGTTTCATCCAATAATTGTTTTCAGAAAAGAGCACGCAGACTTGACTCAAGAGTCCCGCTTTGAGAAGTATGCGAAAATTCGCTTGTATGAATCACCGAATTTTCTAATTATACTGCAAGGTGCTCTTTTTTCTTATTTTTTGGATGAAGCCATCAAGAACCAAATGTTTATAAATAAACTGATTTTGCAAATAAATATAAGGGACCAGTAGCTCAGTCTGGATAGAGCGACGGCCTTCTAAGCCGTAGGTCGGGGGTTCAAATCCCCTCTGGTTCATTTTTTGAAAAAAGTTAGCTGGTATGACTAATTTAATATTCGATGCAAGTTATTCCTGGAATTTTTTCAAAATGTTTTTTGTTTCTCGTAAGAATTTTAGAAACACCGTTTGTGAGGTATGCACTTGCAATAAGACAATCAAATCTTCCAATTTCGTCTCCTTTTTTCTGAAGTTCCTTGAATATATATGAGGCAAGCTTTATAGACTCAAAGCAGTTTGGTATCTGCGTCGTATGCTTTTCAAAATCGAGTATGAGCATTTCTTCTTTCTTTGTTTTAGTTGCGCTCAAGCATTCAAAAAAAACAAGGTGGCTCATTGCCAAAACTTCAGTCATTTCTAGTGATTCTTGTGAAATGTTTTTTCTTTGTAAATCGATGAGAAAACTAGAGTCAACTCCGATCATTGAGTTCACTCTCCATTTTTTTTCGATTATATTGGATTCTGTTGTTAAAATCGTTACCTTCTTTTTTGGATAAGGTTCCATAAAACTTATGCAAAAATTTATTAGCAGGTTGCGTCCTTTTTGTTAAGTCTAAAATTACTTGTGAGTAACTTCGTAACCCCTTTATTTGATTTAATGCCTCAATTGCCTGGGCGTTGAGTTCTATGGTCTTTTGGTTATAATTGACTTGACTATCTTGGAGTATTATGTCTGAAAAACTTTTTTTTCCCTTTTTTCTTTTCAGATATTTGTACGCCTCATCCTTGATTGTAATATTTTTTACTATAACAAGTACTTGTGCAAGTAAAGAGTTATATATTTTATGCAAATCCTGAAGAAATCTTTTTAAAGGGGGTGTATTTTGCTATATTTATGGGCGGATGGCCAAGCAGTAAGGCAAGAGGCTGCAACCCTCTCATCCCGGGTGCAATTCCCGGTCCGCCCTTTTCTTTTCTAAAAAGCAACAATTCATATATTACGATAGTTGAAGAATGGTATGGAATTAATAGAACAATATGTGAGAGGCATACGAGTTCAATTTCTGGGATTTTCTTTGTTTCTTATGCTCATTTCTGCGCTTTTTTTTCTCATTCGTGAACCATTGGTTGGAGGATTGATTCTTACCTGGAGTTTACTCTATTTGCTTTGTTGGCACATATTCAAAAAACCAGGAAACGGGCGATGGTTATTTGCACTTATTCTTGCGATTCTCGCGACACCTTTGATTCCTATTGGCACAATTTTTGCTTTGTTTGTTCTTGTTCGGTTATTATCAAGGGAAGTACGTGATTATTATTTTCAATAGAGACGCCGGAATCTTGCAATTTAGTGCCAGGTGTTTTTGTGTCTTCTTGTTTGGATGGGAACTTGAGTAATCCAAAAGATTCTTAAAGGAAAATTAACCAAATATATGTATGAAGTGGTTTTTGCTCCTCGGTATCCTGGTATTACTTCCAATAAGTCTAAGTTTTTCAGAGCAATATCTAAATGTTAACAGGAATACGTATCTGACAGTTCAGCCTCCGTATGAGCTTGTTCCTCAAATTGAATTATTAATGGATAGAAGCGCACAAATGCTTACAGTACAAGTACAAGAAGAAGATGCTTCGGATAATCCCGGCGATTTATACAATCGATATACGGTAAATGCAAGCGCACCTTTTACACAAATCCGTGCAATGATTCGCATGGAGAGAAGTGTAGAGCATGACCCTATTGTTTATGCCTATGAAAATCAAACACGAAAAGAGTTTACACCGGTTTTAGTGATGAGTGATAGTCGATATAGGACATTTTCTGTTTCTCTTCCTGGAGTACATGAATTTTATGTAGGTTTTGCAAGAGAGGAAGAGACAATCACGGTTCTAGAAGAAGAAACCGAAGATCAAAATAATCAAACAGTTCAAAATCAAACGCAGGACTCTCAACCGTCACCACCAACACTTGCAGGGGCAACTTCTCAACAGCCATCTTCGCAAGTATTTGTCTATGTTGGCTTAGGAATCTTTGCACTTGTTGGAGTTTTTGTTGGAGTGGCAGTTGTTCGAAAAAAACGTGCGATGCGCACATACGATCATGAAAAAGTTGAGTTTCGTTTTCAAGGACAAACAGATATGCCTGTTCAGGATGAAAAAACAGAACCGCATAAAATTATCACTTCTCTTGAAGATGCAATTAAAGATTTAGCTCGACAGCAAAAAACGGTTGGGGAGATGATGCTTGTTTTGATTAACCAAGGATTTGACGTTTCGCAGATATTGGACACAATTCGGGCAGTTGAGCCACAACTCTTAAAACAAACACCGCTTGCTCGTTTAGCAGCGGATATTGTTGCAAATAAGCAAACACATTTAGGTGATGACTTGCATCTACAGGCTTGGGAGAAGAAAATTCGGTATTTACTCTCTTTTGTTGCTCATAAAAAAAGTCAAGGGATGACAAAAGAGCAATTGTACAAAATCCTTTCTAATTGGCCCAAAGAAATATTGGATGAGATAGTATGAAGCCATACACACTATTATTTGAGGATGCAAGTATGTATTTACTTGACACATTGGAACAAGATTTTCATTGCTCAGCAGGTGTTGTTCCAAAAGAACAACTCATTGTTGGAAAAACAGTTATGACGAAAAAAGGTGTGCAAGGGCATCTTTCAAAAACTCGTTTTGTGGATGGCTTTCGAAAATTAAAACGCGGCGCACAAATAATTACGCCAAAAGATATTGGCCATATTCTTGCACATACATTCGTTGATAAGCAAACGGTCTGTATTGATGCAGGTGCAGGAAGCGGTGCAATGTCGTGCGCACTCGCACATTATGCAAAAAAAGTATATTGTTATGATGTTCGCGAAGATCATTTGGCACTTGCACTTGATAATGCACAAAAGCTTGGTTTGAAAAATGTAGTTGGCACATTACATGATGTGTATTCTGGTTTTAAACATAAAGCCGATGTTATTGTTCTGGATTTACCCGAACCCTATAAATGTGTTGAGTCAAGTGCAAAAGCTCTTTCTATTGGTGGTTATTTAGTATGCTATGTTCCAGGTGCAAATCAGATGCATCAAGTAAGTGTTGCACTAATGAATCATCCGAGTTTTCATGTGTTAAAATCAATAGAGTTAATAGAGCGTGAATGGAAAATTGGTGAGAAAGTACTGCGCCCGCAAACAAATAGTTGTATGCACACAGGATTTTTAGTGTTCGCAAAGAAAGTAAAAGATGTTGAGAATTAAATTTTATATAATTCGTTTTTTTGAATTTGCTCTTGTTCCATTTGTGAATGAGCTTTATTTGCCCGTGGTCTGTTTGTCTGTTCATCTCTACGAAATGTGAGTTGCACGTCTTGTAAAAAAGTGTTCATTCCTTCTTGTAGGCCAAATGGACCCATGACGTGACCTGATTTTGCAGGTTCACCTTCAAATACGAGGAGTTTATCACTGAGATAATCAATAAAAAGAAGGTCGTGGTCTATGATGAGTGCAGTTTTCCCATTTTCGACAGCAAAATCCTTGAGTATCTTTGAGACAACAAGTCGTTGTTCTGTATCTAAATATGCACTTGGCTCATCAAGCACATAGAGGTTTGCTTCTTGGCTTAAACAGTACGCGATTGCAACATTTTGTAATTGTCCTCCGGAAAGAGAATTGAGAGGCTGGAGCGCAATCTTATCAAGTTGAAGTGGTTTTACTAAAATATGTTCGAATTTTTCAAATGCAGTTGAAAGAACATTCATAACAAGTTCTTCGCTTTGCGTATCAATATGTTGCGGTTTGTATGAGATTTTTGTCTGTAAGTCAATTGTCCCATCTGTTGGTTTTTCTACACCAGCAAGCAATTTTGCAAATGTGGTTTTTCCAATACCGTTTTCTCCTAAAATTCCAATTACATCTTTTCTTTGCAATTCTCCAGGTTTTACGGTGAGTGTAAACGATCCTTGCTTTTTTGTAAGCTGCGGCCATTGCGTTAAGGTTGCCTGTTCTTTATCTGAGCGTTCTTGACGAGTATGAAAGTGTATTTGATGATCGCGAAATTGGACATTCTCTTCTTTTAAATATCCATCCAAATACATATTAATTCCTGCTTTTGCAGATTTTGCTTGACTGACAATTCCGTATGCCGTTTGACTTCCATAAATGATGTGAATAACATCGGACATATAATCAAGCATAATTAAGTCGTGTTCAATGACCATAACGGCTGTGTGTTCATCAGCAAGTTCTCGGATAAATTTTGCCAATATGATGCGCTGTTTAATATCTAAAAAGCTAGAGGGCTCATCAAAAATATAGACATTTGCTGTTTTTGTGGCAGTTGCACCGATTGCAACACGTTGGAGTTCTCCTCCAGAGAGTGTTTGTATGTCTTGGGTGAGTAAAGGTGCAAGATGTAATTTTTCAATAACCATTTGCAGACGAGTTTGATCTGAAGCTGCTTTTTCTAAGAGTGTTTGTACAGTGCCTTGAAACTGTGTTGGAATAAAATTAATTGCTTGCGGTTTATATGCAACAGTGATTTTTTTATCTCTGAGTTGCTCAAAATATGTTTGGGCAATTGTTCCCTTATAATGATTGATAAGCTTTTGATATGTGGTGTCCGGCTCATTTTCTCCGAGGTTTGCAAACTCGATGCCACTTAATATTTTTACTGCTGTCGATTTTCCAATACCGTTTCTTCCAACAAGCCCAACAACTTTTCCCATAACGGGGATAGGAAGATTATAGAGACGAAAACCATTTTCGCCATATCGATGAATGGGGTTACTTTGCGCTTCTTGGGGAAGTCTGACAAGTTTAATCGCGTTAAATGGACATTTTTTTGCACAGATTTGATGTGCTTGTGTTGTCACATCTTCTCCAATAGCTGCTTTTCCATCTTCGCCTATATGAAATCCTACGCCACCCATTCGATTTACAGGATCAAATTTAATACATTCATGTGCACAAGTGTGCGGACTACATCTTTGCTTATCGACAATAGCAAGTCTTTTTTCCATGTGCGTGTGAACTTGTTTGTGTTTTATAAAGGTAGTGGGTCTATGGGCGTAATTGTGGTGATATTTCAATAAGTTTAAAAAACCAAACAAAGTATAGTTTGTTATGAGGTTTGCGTTATTTGTATTCGGACTCTTTTTACTCGCATCAGTGAGTATTTCCTTTGCACAAACACAGACCTATTTTGTGGAATTTGTGGATCAGAGTCCAGAATTAGAGTCGAGTCAGACCCTTCGAATACAATCTATGAATCAAATGTCACGGCAAGATATTCGCGAAGTGGCACTTTCTCGGTTAGTTGATGATGAGGTGCGTGATACTCGATCAGGAGATATGCGCGTACAGCATTCGCAGATAGAGGAGTCATCATTGACTATTAGACATGTTTATGAACGCTATGGGAATATGATTGCCATGGATTTAACTCCTGAGCAAAAGTCTCAATTATTAGATTCAGAACTGGTAACAAGAATAACAAAAAGTTTGCCGGTGCAAGCGTTTTTAAGCGATACAATTGATTTACTTGATATACCTGCGATATGGGCTTTAGAAATAAATGGTGAGCCAGTGGTGGGTTCTCAAGTAACAATTGCTGTAATTGATACTGGTATTGATTATACGCATAGTGCATTTGGTAATTGTGAGCGAACAGCAAATATTTCGGATGGAAGTTGCAGTAGAGTCATAGGGGGTTATAATTATATAGATGGAAATGATGATCCTTTTGATGATAACGGTCATGGAACACATGTGGCTGCGATTGTCGGAGGGAATTGGGCTCAGCCAGGAGTGGCGCCCGGTGTTGATTTTCTTGCATATAAAGTATTGAATTCTACAGGTGGTGGAGATTTTAACGATGTTGTTGCTGCCATTGAGCGTGCGGTTGAAGATGGTGCCGATATTCTTGTTTTGAGTTTGGGAGCATATTGTGTGAACGGATATAATGGTAGTTGCGGACCAGAAGATGTTGTAAGTCAGCTTGTGAATAATGCAACACTTCTTGATAATGTGAGTGTTGTTGTAGCAGCAGGGAATTGTGGGGGATCTCAATCGACTCAATGTCCTGATATTTATGGGGATCGCTCTATTGCAACACCAGGAGCAGCAAAGCACGCGTTGACGGTTGGTTCTATAACAAAATCAAATACGATTTCAGGTTTTAGTTCTCGCGGCCCTGTTGAGTGGACAAATGCTTCAGGTGAGCAAAATATGACGAAGCCAAATATTGTTTCCTATGGAAGTTCAATTTCAGCGGCATGTTCTAGTGAAGATACTTTTTGTCCTCCTATACCTAATGCCAATATTTCTAAATCGGGCACATCTATGGCGGCTCCGCATGTTGCTGGTGCAGTAGCTCTTATTCGTCAAGTGGCGCCAGCACTATCTTCGGTGCAAATTAATGAGTTGTTGACATCAACGGCGCAAGATTTAGGATATGATAATAATACTCAAGGGATGGGGATGCTCAATATTACGAGGGCTTTGGGTGAAATTATTCCCATTGAGTTAGATATAATGGTTTATGAGAATGAAACTGCAGTTTTAGCAAATATCTCTGTAAATGGAACAAATTTGCAAAATTACACGTTTTTATTTGCTCCAAATGCGTCGGCGCAATTTGTACAAATAACAAACAATACTGATCCTATAGAAAATGAACAGGTGTTCTCTCTTTTGAAAACCGATATTGAAGATGGACAAACGCTTCACTTTGAATTAACAGCTTTCAATGTACAAGAGCAACAATTTTCATTAATCCAAAATTATACTTATTATGAAGCGCCGTTAATTACTGTTCATTCACCAATAAACCAAACAATATATGAGGCAAGTCCTATAGTTAATGTGAGCGTGACAAGCGCATCAGAAATTGATGAAATTTGGTTTTTACATAATGGTACGAATATGTCATATAATGACTCACCAAATTATACTTTTTCTCAAGGGATACACAATATAACTGTTTTTGCAAATAATACTTTTGGACAACAATCCAGTGTCTTTATTGAGTTCACAGTTAATGATACTCTTGCACCAAGATTGACAATTCATTCTCCTCTCAATACGACATATCATGTTTCTCAAATTCCTATAAACATTTCGGCAATAGACCCTCATCTTGACCAAATTTGGTTTTTTAATGGGACACATAATGTCACGTATGAAGATCCAATAACACTCTACTTTTCAGATGGGGTTCATACGCTAATAGCATATGCTAATGATACATTTGGAAATACAAATCAAACAAATGTGACATTTACAGTGGATACGACACCACCAGTTATTACATTAGAATCTGCTAATCTCACAAATGCAAGTAAGCCTCTTTATTATTTGCACGCTTCTACAAATAGGAATCTCACTCAAGCTAATATTACGTATTTTAATAAAACATATCCTGCCCTCATAAATGAAACGAATGTAACATATCCTTTGTATGTTCCTGTTTTTAATGAAAGTTTTTCTGTTCAAATTTCTGTTCAAGATGTATTTAATAGAACTGCACAAAAAAATGTTTCTTTGCAAGTAAATTTCAACGGAACCATAAATGGCTCTGTTTTTGGAGATGCTTTTTCAATTGCAAGTGATGTTGAGGTTTCAGTTAATGTTACGAATCAAACAGATGTGCAGCCAATTCGTATCAATCGTATGCAAACAAATCGCTCGATAGTAGAATTTTCACATAATTTTACACAGGGATCATTGTTTTTGAATGCAATTCGCATTCGTGTGGATGAACAGGAAAATGCATCGCGCGTGTTAGTTTCAGGCGTAAATAAAACAAAAACGGTGTATTTAGAGTTGCAAGGAAATACTTCTCGATTTTCAAGTATTTGTGTGGTTGATCGTTTAGAGTTTGATTTTGTATCTGATTGCCCACTGTATGTGGACAAATTTCCGAACAGTACTGGTTCATATAATTTTACTCGCGATAATCAAACAATTCGCTTAGAAGGGTTGCAACATTCGCAAGTGCAGCAAGTTTGTACGGAGAGTTGGAGCTGTGTGGAGTGGTCAAGTTGTAGTAGTTCTGGTGAGCAAACCTGTGACGTTTATGATGATGCAAACAGTTGTGGTACTACGCACAACCAACCAGTATTGACACAGAGTTGTACACCGCCATCCCAAGACCCAGGTAATGGTGGCGGAGATTCTCCAGGAGGCCCGGGCAGTTCAGGTTTTGTTCCTGCGAGTGCACCATCAACTCAAGAGCAGACACAGCAAACTGTTGAAACACCTTCTCAAAATCAAACATTTGAAGAAGAGCCACAAGAGGATTCACGAGATCAACAAGAGCAACAGCCAGCACAAGAAGCTCAACCTGCTGTGCAACAAGGTGAACTAACAACGCCCGCACCGCCAGTATCTTTTTGGATATTTTTTGGAATTGCAACGCTTGTGAGTGCGGTAATCGTGGGCTTTATTTTACGCCATCGTCGAGAGAAATACATTTAAACAAGTGGTTCTTTTTTGTGTACATGAAGTGCGCAATTACAGGAAAACCAATCGAAAAAACATTTCTCGATAAGCTTATTGGAACTGTCATTAAAGATGAGAATGGAAAAAAGTATTATGTGAGTGCACAGGCACAGCAAAAATATAAAACAAAAGCTGAACTTTTAAAACAGCTCTCATCCAAATAGAACAAGCCCCTGGCGTGATTTGAACACGCGACCTTTTGCTTACGAGGCAAACGCTCTACCACTGAGCTACAGAGGCTTATTTTTACTGAAAACAAGTCCCTCTTTATAATAATTTTGGAGATTTAGTCTAAGACAGAAGTAAATTCTAATGCGACGATTCTGAACAGTGGTTCATCTTGCGAATTTCTCCGGCGCAGAGCTTCGCGAAATTCTGATTATGCGCCAAGGCATTATAATTTTTTATTGTCGCTAACTAATTTTTTGACTGTAAATTAAGAATGACTATATTTTTTTTATACTAAGTTCGCATGCGAAAAATTTCATCCGCCTTTTCTTTTTCTACATCTAATGGCTCAAATTCTCCAAGGTCTTGTTTTGGAACGACTACTTGTGTTCGAGAAAGAGCTTTTGAATTAAGTAAAACCCAATTTGTGGAGTCATAGACAAGTGTAACATCGTGCAGATTTGTATCCTCCCATTGTTTGCCTCTTGCAGTATATGGGAGTGTAGAAATTGCTCCGACACGCATCCATTCAATCCCTTTAGGATGACAACGAAGGAGTATGCTTCTATTTAAATCTCCACTGAGACCACAAGCTCCGGTACATGTTTCGTCTCCATGAATATCTGTTTGAACTGCATTTCTATAATATGCCTCTAATCCCCAGTATCCTCGAAGTCGTTGTGTGAGTGATAGATGGCGTGCATCATAGACAAGTGTGCGATTTGTCAGTGTGCCAATTGTATTGAGTAAGGTGTGGACTGGAAGTTCTGTTTGCTGAGCGAGCCATTGGTATTTTTCTTGAGAAGGTGGTGCAAGATTAAGTGGCGGGAGTTTTGGACGCAGTTGCACAATCTTTTCAATTCCATATCGTTCGTACGGTAATTCAAGTCTCACATGGGTTCCAAAATCGTATAAATCATCCATGTTGGTATGATTGATTTTGTTTTATAAGAATTATGTGTGTAACTATTTGAAAATTTTTCGGTTTTTACGCATTAATAATTATCTAAATAAGCTCTCTGTAAGCATACTTTTGGAAAAAATATAGCAAATATTTTTAAATAAAGAGTGCCAAAAGGACTATAAAAAGAGGTGTATGGGGTGTCTAGTTTTTTTACAACGGGGTATGGGCAAGTTCTTATTGTCTTTGCAATTCTATTCTTAACACACATTATTACTAGACTTATTCGAAAATTATTGAATTTTTACTTTGAAAAACATAATAAACGACATCAATCTCGCGTATCATTAACACAGCAAGCTCTTGTTCGTCATTTTATCGGCTTTATTATTTATTTGTTAGGTATTGGAGTTGCTATTTATACCGTTCCATCCTTGCGTTCATTGTCTATTTCATTGTTTGCGGGGGCGGGTGTTCTTGCAATTATCGTTGGTTTTGCATCCCGTGAGGCATTTTCAAATATTGTGAGTGGTATTTTTATAGGAATTTTTATTCCATTTCGTGTTGGAGATATTATTTCATTAAAAGATGATATTTTGGGTGTTGTGGAAGATATTAATATGCGTCACACAACACTTCGTACATTTGAGAACAAGCGAGTTATTATTCCAAATATGGTGATGAATGACGCAATTATTACCAATTTTAGTATTAATGATGAGCAAATGTGTCGCTTTGTTGATTTTGATATTAGCTATGACTCGGATATTGATCTTGCGATGAAAATTATGCAAGAACAGGCAGAAAAACATCCGTATTGTTTAGATATACGAACCGGTGATCAGAAAAAACAACAAGTTCCAAAAGTTACTGTTCGAGTTATTAAACTCGGTGAGCATTATATTCGATTACGTGCATGGGTGTGGGCTGCAAATCCAAGCGAAGCGTTTGTTCTTGGTTGTGACTTGAATAAGTCCATAAAAGAAGAATTTGATGCACAGGGTGTTGAAATTCCATTCCCTTACAGAACAATGGTGATGAAAAAGGATTTACCAAAAGCAAAAAAATTGAGTGCGAAGCAAAAAAAAGCAGTGCAAAAACGTTTTGCAAATGCACTTTCTCCTATTCCAAAAGCAGTAGAAGATGATTCTGTTCAAAAACATGAAACGCTTTTGAATAAGTTAGCAAATATTAAACAATCGCTTTCTTCGAATTCACAAAAAGAAAAATAGATGTAACGCCATTCTTAGAAAAAAGAGCACCTTGGCGAAAGGTTAGAAAATTCAGTGATTGGTTGAAAGCTTCTTTCAAACTTGAGGATGAGAATCCGAAAAGTTGCTAGTAAATAGTCGACGACATTAATTTCGCATAACTCGGCGATTTCACGACAGCTGTCAAGTTTGCAAAATCAGAGCTGCATGAATCGCTCTGATTTTTGATTTTACGCCAAGGAGTTATGCTTTTCTTTTGCCGCTAACTAAAATGTGAAAGGTTTTTTAATACATTTTTTAAAGAAAAGTTAGATTCACTAGAATAATGAAACCGTTAATTGTTTGTGCGAATCCTCACAGAAATGGTCATTGTAAATATATTCTTGATGTTATATGTGAGCAAGTTGGTGATTATGAACTTTTGGATTTATATCATGAGGAGTTTGATCCTCGCTTACACGAATCTGAATTGTATACAATTGGAAATGAGGCTTCTAAACAAACAAAGCAACTCCAAAATAAAGTAGAACAAAGTCCATTATTAATATTCATTTATCCCGTCTGGTGGAATAGTATGCCTGCAATGCTTAAAGGGTATTTTGACCGGGTGTATAGTGCAGGGTTTGCGTTTGAGTACAAAAGAATACCTGTGTTTAATATTCATGCACCAAAACCATTATTGAAAGGAAAACAAGCACTTATTTTTACAACAATGGGAGCAAAACATTGGATGGCTCCAACAATACTACGAAACCGATTCAAAAAACAGATACAATCTGATATTATGCGATTTTGTGGAATTCGCTCAAAAATATATTCTCTCTATGATTGTAAACAAAAGACATTGGAACAACGAAAGCCACACATTCGGCAGATGGTTATTCGTGCAATCAGAACCTATTTAAAATAAAAAAGATTTCTTCTTCGGATGCCAACACTTGATAAAGCAAAATGGGCGGGGGAATACGTGATTTTCGGGAGAAAACCGTTTATTTATCGGAGATTAAATTTTATCCGTCAAGAAACTTCTCGGTTACGCCGATATGCACAAAATTTGCAACCTGAATGGCAGAGTTCTTTTTGAAATGCGTATTCTTTAAGCTTGGATGATCGGGTAGGGCAATCGCAATATTGTGATGATAAACTCCTTCGTGCAATTGAATTAGCAGATCGTAAGTGTCAAAAACATATCCTTGCGCTTCAATGGGTAGGAAAAGATACCCATGTAATTTCTCGAGCCTATTTTCGTGCATTTGATGACTATTCGCAAGCAGTTAATAATCATCGCTCGGACTGGTCAGGTTTTCCCGATACACTTTAGTATCGGAGTTTAATGTGTCCGGATTTGGCTTTACACTGGCAAGCAAGCCGCTCTTTCGGGTTCATGCCCATATCTTTTTCTTCTTGGGTTAATTCACTTAAATTTTCTTCTCCCTGCTCAACTTCAACAAAGCAAGAACCGCAAATACCTTCCGTGCACCCGAATGGAACTCCTGCTCTTTCAGCTTCTTCTTTAAAGAACTGTCCGTCGGGAATATCAAATTCCATGTCATTTATGATTACTTTTGCCATTATTTATGATGATTTTGTGAGTTTTTAAATATTTTATGGAGTGGCGGGGCTTTTAAAAAATATTACATAATCTTTATTAATGGTCAGGAGTTTTCGATTATGTATGCACACGCAAGAAGAATTCACCATAGATAGGCAGCGCTATGATAGCGCAAATGAGGAGCGTTTACTCTATCGTGCAAAGGATGGGATTAGCGAGCAGCTTGTTAGAGAAATCTCAAAAAGCAAAAATGAGCCTGAGTGGATGCTTCAAAAGCGATTAAAGGGTTTTGAGCTGTTTTTAAAGATGGAAAATCCAACATGGGGGCCATCGCTTGAAAAATTAGATTTATCAAAAATTTCTTACTTTTTGCGTCCAGATGCAAAGAAAAATGCTACGAGTTGGGATGATGTCCCTGATGATATCAAAAATACATTTGATAAGCTGGGAATTCCAAAAGCAGAACGAGAAGCATTGGCTGGAGTTGGTGCACAATATGATTCTGAAACCGTGTATCATAATTTACAAAAAGAATTACAAGATCAAGGAGTGGTGTTTATTGATTGCGATGAGGCTGTTCACAAATATCCTGATTTAGTAAAAAAATATTTTATGACAAGCTGTGTTCCTATGAATTTACATCGATATAGTGCGCTTCATGCTGCTGTTTGGTCGGGAGGGACATTTATTTATATTCCTAAGGGAGTCAAAGTAGAAAAGCCATTGCAAGCATACTTTCGTATGAATGCACGAAAAGGTGGGCAATTTGAGCATACGCTTATTATTGTTGATGAGGGTGCGGAGGTTTCTTATATTGAAGGGTGTTTTGGGGCAGGGACGCAGATAACGACAAATCCTGATTATAAGCCAATTGAGCAAATTCGCTCAGGTGAAAAAATACTGACAAGCGAAGGAGAGTTTAAGCATTCAAAAGATATTCAAGCACAGCCATATACGGGTAAAATGGCAAAAATCCAACTCTGGGGTGATACGACGCAAACAATTAACGTGACGCAAGAACATCCATTTTTATATGTTGATAAAAAGCATGCTCGTGAGAAAAATAAGCAGTTTACTCCTCGCTGGAACATGCCAGCATATTTTCAAAAAGGAGATTATTTATGTATGCCGATTAATCAAGTTGTAAAACACAACGACGAACATACATTTGTGTATTTACGCCATATTGATGGGAAACGTGAACGCGTAGAATGGCCAGTTCAGGTGTCTGCAGAATTATTTCGGTTAATAGGGTACTATTTAGCACAAGGAAGTGTGAGTAGTAATGCGTATTTGAATTTTTCATTTCATTTTCAAGAGCGAGAGTATATTGAAGATGTGAAAAGATGTTTGAAAAAAGTATTTGGGATAAAAAAAATACTGGAAATGCACCATAAAAAAAATAATGGGACGAGTTTAGTCGTTTGTTCTGTTGATTTGGCAAGAATCTTTAAAGAATTTGGAAAGAGCGCAAATACAAAATCATTGCCTGCATGGGTGATTTATGAAAAACCGCATCTACAAAAAGAACTGATTAAGGGCTGGTTTAGAGGGGATGGAAATTATTTTAAGAAAAAAACAGTTTCAGGGTTAAAAGAAGCAATACGAATAAATACGGTGAGTGAAAAATTGGCAAAACAGGCTCGTGATTTATTATTGCGTCAAGGCATAGTTTCCTTTATTAATTCACAAGATCGTCAATCGACAAATAGACAAACTATGTATACTATAGGAATTGGCGGTGAATTTCTTCCCAAAATGGGGGAGCTTGTTGGAATTTCAATTTCAAAAACACTGAATGGGAAAAAGCGTGCGAGTATGTTCGGGATTGACAAGAAATTTGCATATATTCCTATACGTTCGATTACATTTGAACAAGTAACAAATTATCCGGTATATAATTTTGGTGTGACTGATCATCAAACATTTACTGCTGGTGGCGTTGCCGTTCATAATTGCTCAGCTCCGGTATACACTGAGAATTCGCTCCATGCAGGATGTGTAGAAATTCATGTCCTCAAAGGTGCAAGAGCAAGATATTCAAGTATTGAGAATTGGTCCAAAAATACGTATAATCTTAATACAAAGCGTGCCGTTGTTCATGATGATGGAATAATTGAATGGATTAACGGCAATTTAGGTTGCCTAACAGATTCATCAAAGGTATTTACTAATCCCCGCGGTCCAAAAAATATATCTGCAATTTCACCGGGAGACAAAGTGCTCAGCTATGATTTTCAAGCAAAAAAAATTGTTCCTGGCACGGTTAAGCAAATGGTTTATAATGGGGATAGGGAGATTTTTGAAATAACGGCTGCAGGAAGAAGTTTAGAAGCAACTCAAAATCATCCTTTTTTAACATTAAGTAAGACTCAAGATAATCCAAAAAAAAATTTTTATTCATATCAATGGAAACCATTGTCTCAGTTACAAGTGGGCGATATGATTTGTGTTACAAAAAACATTCCAAACAAAGGCGAGTCTTTTCGTATACCTGCATTATCAGAATATTTACACGTTCAATCCAAAAATCAATATGCGTCTTTTTCCATGTCAACCAAACACCTCCATAATTCGAAGATTACTATTCCAAAAAAGACCAATCCTGATTTGATGTGGCTATTAGGATTATTAATAGGGGATGGTTTTGTGGATGTTTCGCAAAATAAAATTAATATTGCAACACATTATCTTGAAGATTATAGAGAATCGCAACTCATACGAATTCTTAAAGAGCAATTTAATTATACTGTAACTGAGAAAAAAGAACGTTTTGTCATTATTAATTCGAAAAAACTTTGTGAATTATTTACAGTTCTTGGAGTATCGGGTACAGCAAAAACAAAACGTATACCTAATTGGGTTTATACGCTTCCTGAAATTGAGATGGAGGCTTTTTTGGGAGGCTATTTTGATGCTGATGGACACGTACAAAAAAATGGTGCGTATTTAACAAGTTGTAATAAATCTTTATTAGAAGATTTTCGTTTATTGGCAATTCAATTAGGGTATGGTATTTCAAGAATATTTAAACATATGTCTGAGGGTACGAGAACAATTTTAGGGGTTGATTGTATTGCTTCAGATAGTTTTCGATTGTTACTCAGTGGAGAAAAAATTTGTTCACTTGATTCGCGTTCGAAAAAGAAAAAGGCAAAGCTTTTACAAATTACGTCAAAAAGAAATTTTCGAACAGCAAAGAATCAAAATTTCTCTTCAAAAACAACGGATGAAATTGGCTTTGCAAGAATTGATGCTATTATAAAAAAAGGTATACGTCCCACATTTGATATTGAGGTTGAAAAATATCACAATTTTATTGCTAATGGGCTGATTGTACATAATAGCGGAGTCACGATGCTCTACCCGGGTTCAATGTTGATGGGTGATCGTTCAAAATCTGATTTTATTGGTATTGCGCTAGCTAATAAAGATCAAAACCAAGATACTGGTTGTAAAATTATTCATATCGGTGAGCAGACATCATCAACGATTACTTCCAAATCAATTAGTCTTAATGGCGGTATTTCAACATATCGTGGATTAGTGAGTATCCGAAAAGGTGCGAAAGGAGCAGCAACTAGTGTGGAGTGTGATGCGCTCATGATTGATAATGAGAGTCAATCAAATACATATCCGTATATGGATATTCATGAAAAAGATGTTGACGTTGCACATGAGGCTACTGTAGGAAAAATAAGTGAAGAGCAAATATTTTATTTAATGAGTCGTGGGTTGAGTGAAGAAGTTGCAAAGCAAATGATAGTTTCTGGTTTTATAGAACCAATTGTCAAAGAATTGCCACTTGAGTATGCAGTTGAATTAAATAAACTCATTGAATTAGAAATGGAGGGGAATTTAGGATGAAGTATGGCTTGTATATACGTGTCGATCCCTTCGTTGAGCTAGATTTTTCAAATGCAAGTCAAAAGTATAAACCAACTATTCAAGGCGATGCAGTTGAAATTACTCGAAAAAAAAATGCAGGGGAGTTTGATGCAGACGTACCTGAATATACGCATATCAGTAGCAATAAAAATCAACGCATACTTATTACTGATGATGTTGCAAAAACGATTTCTCACGGTGTTATAGTTGAATGTTTTACCAATTGTCAAATTCATTATCAACTGACTTCAAAAGCTCAAGCTCTTGTGAAATTACCAATTATTATTATTGCACATGCAAATAGTCATGTTGAATTTTTTGGAACAATTCGCCCAGAAAATTCTCATGCGGTGATTTCTCGAACGGCTAGAGTTTTAGAAGGTGCAAGAGTGGACTGGAATGAGTTACATATTGGTGGAGATTTTATTCGAGCGCCTTATTTGAATCTTTTAGAAAAACCAGAAGCCACAGGTAATATTCGTGTGTATTCGGTTGCAAGAGATGAGCATAAACACGACATTTATACTGAATCGCGACATATTGCCAATCATACCAATAGCGATATTATTACACGAAGCGTTCTTTTAGATAAATCGCAAACATTGAGTAGAGGGCTTGTTCGAATTGAAAAGGATGCATTTGGTTCACAAGGATATGAAAAACAAGACGCACTCCTTTTAGGTGAGCACGCGCAAGCTGATGCCATACCAAATTTAGAAATACAAAACCACGATGTCAGTTGTAGTCATGGTTCAACTGTAGGTCGCATTGATCAAGATGCGCTTTTCTATTTGAGAAGTCGTGGGATTTCATTGGAACAAGCGCAGCGTCTCATTATTTATAGTTACTTTGCTCCCTTTTTAGAAAATCAAGAGTCTGTTGCAAAAATACTTCAAGAGGTCTTAGAATTATGATGCAAAAGGCAGATTTTCCTTTCTTTGAAAAAAATCCAAATTTACTTTATTTAGATTCTGCTGCGACATCTCTCAAGCCACAAGTGATGATTGATGCTGTTCAACAGTACTATACTGCACAAAGTGTAAGTGTGCATCGTGGATTATATCCTTTAGCAAAAAAAGTAACGGATGAATTTGAAATGGCACGATCAATTATTGCGCAGGCAATAAACGCGAGACCCGAACAAATCGTTTTTGTGCCAAGTGTTACGTATGCATTGACAATGCTTGCTAATAATCTTGCTTGCGGTAAACGGGTGTTATTGACAGACTTAGAACATCATGCAAATCTTGTCTGCTGGCTTGAGCAAAAAAAGAAGGGCGCGCATATTGATTTTTTATCGTTGACTCAAACCTTTGATGTGGAGTATGATGTGAACAAAATAAAAAACGCATCTATTATTTCTACAACGCATGTCTCAAATGTGACCGGAACAGTTGTTGATGTGAAACGACTGCGTCAATTTTCGCCAAATGCAACAATTATTGTCGATGGGGCACAAGCATTTGGACATATGCCTGTAGATGTACAAGAATTAGATTGTGATTTTTATGTTTTTAGTGCACATAAATCGCTTGGGCCAACGGGCCTGGGTATGTTGTATGTGAAAGATCCTGAAGCTTTGAATCCTTTTGTTTTTGGGGGCAATATGGTTGAGCAAGTAACACAAAAGGGTGCGACATTTGTTAAAGCTCCCCATGTATTTGAAGCAGGAACACCTGCGATTGCACAAGTCCTTGGTTTTGCAAAGTCGGTTGCATATTTACAAGAGCATTCAATTGAGCGTATTCACTCCTACATTTGTGGGTTGACAAATTTTGCAAAAGAACAACTCTCACAAATTCAAGGTTGTACATTGTATGTGCATGAACAGAGTCCGGGAATACTCTCATTTTCTGTTTCTGGTAAGCATGCACAAGATATAGTAACATTTTTAGGAGAAAGAGGCGTTTGTGTTCGTTCGGGTCATCACTGTGCAATGCCACTTATTGAAAAAATTTGTAAAGAGGGTACTGTTCGTGTAAGTTTACATGCATATAATACAAAAGAGGATATACAATTGTTTTGTAAATATTTACAAGAAGTATTACAGGTGATATAATGTTAGAAATAAAAGATCTTCATGTAGAAATTGATGGAAAAAAAATATTGAAAGGATTAAACTTGACAATACAAAAGGGAAAGGTTCATGCACTTATGGGACCAAATGGCTCAGGAAAATCAACACTAGCAAATGTTATTATGGGTCATCCAAAATATGAGATAACGCAGGGTCAGATTTTACTTGATGGAAAAGATATTACAGAATTAGAAGCAGATGAGCGTTCTCGAGCAGGTTTATTTTTATCGTTTCAGTATCCTCAAGAAATCCCTGGTTTGACAATTAATCAATATCTTCGAGCGATTACTAATGAACATCGAGAGAAAAAATTATCAATATTACAATTCAAAAAAGAATTAGGTGAAAAGCTTGCACTTTTAGATATGAGTCCTGAATTTACGTCTCGGTATTTAAATCACGGCTTTTCTGGTGGAGAAAAAAAACGAAGTGAGATTTTACAATTATTGCTCGTAAATCCGCGAGTAGCAATATTGGATGAAACTGATAGTGGTCTTGATATTGATGCACTCAAAGCAGTTTCTCAAGGGGTAAATGTCTATATGGGTGGCGAGAAGGCAGTGCTCATAATTACACATTATAAGAGAATTCTCGAGCATATCAAACCGGACAAACTTTCAATACTCATTGATGGAAAAATCGCACTTGATGGTGATGGTTCCCTTGTTGACCAATTAGAAGCAAAAGGGTATGGCTGGATTGAGCATGATTGATTGCATGGTCATTTTTGAAATGTTTTATGGACAGTGATGTCTGTAAATTTTCCATTTTCTATATTGCGCGAAATTTCTTGAATAGTGAATGTTTTTTCTTGAAATGTATTAACGTGGAGTAATAAGTCAGGAATATGATTAATTTTGGGAATATGATTAATATCAAACCATTGCAGTTCTCCTTCTTTATGATTTTCTAACTGTGTTCCTTTCGGATTATCAACTCGGACGCTATAGAGTATATGACTGTAAGTAAATTGGTTATCTTCATAGGTATGGATGTGTTTTATTCCAGAAAATGTTAAATCTCCGGTTAGTCCTGTCTCTTCTAAGAGTTCAGTTGCTGCTGTTTGAGAAAGAAATTGGTCAAACTCAATCTTTCCTCCAGGGAGTCCCCAAAGATTCTTGAAAGGTTCTTTTGCACGCTTCATGAGAAGTATTTTATTATCTTTGAAAATACCCAAAACGACAACACTCAATGGTTGTTTTGTTTTCTTTCCGCTCTCCCCATTGATAAATGTGACATGCCCTTTTCCTTTTGTTGTTAATGAATATGAGCCGTCTTCTTGCTTGAAAATCAGGTTCTGTTCTTCAAGCATTTGAATGTGGTATGCAAATGTATTTGATCTTCCTTTTTTTTGCCACAATTCGTTAAACGATTGTTTTGAGTGGTAGAGGAGTTGTTTGAGTATTTGTTCTTGAATTTCGTTCATGGGATTAGGGTAGTTGCTTGTTATATATAAATTACTATCTCAAAATAATTTGACAAGCGATTAGTCTTTCTCTTCAATAATCCCGCCACCATAGCAATAAAAGTCATCATAGAATACGGCAAACTGTCCTGGCGCAATTCCTTGGTCATTTCCGTCAATTTGAACAAAGTATTCATCATTTTCTTGTTTGATTGTGCAGGAGTAGATTTGTTTTCCATGCCTGAGTTTTACTTTGAGTTTTGTTAAAGGGGGCTGAGTGGGAATCCAGTTTATGTTTTTTACCCAAAATGAGTTTCGTTGTTTTTGCTCATAGTTGTTTGAGATATATATGATATTTTTTTGTGCGTCTTTTTTAACAACATACCATGGGCCATGATTGAGTCCTTCCCCAATTGCGCGTCGTTGTCCGAGCGTATAAAACCAATAACCTTTATGTGTTCCAACTTTTTTTTGCGTATCTATATCAATGATGTCTCCAGGTTTAGTGCCGAGATAATGTTCTAAAAAATCGCTGTATTTAATTTTTCCAAGAAAGCAGATTCCTTGCGAGTCTTTTCTGTCTTTGTTTGGAAGTTGAAACGTTTGAGCGAGTTGGCGAATTTCTTGTTTGGTATAAGGTGCAAGCGGAAATAACGCTCGCGCAAGTTGTTTTTGTGACATACGTGCAAGAAAATAGGTTTGATCTTTTATTGGATCGCGAACGCGTTTGAGTTTGTAGCCGTGGGGTGTTTTTTCTATATCTGCATAATGTCCTGTTGCAACTTTTTCAAATGAGTCATCAATTGCATCAAAAAAGGCATCAAATTTTACAGTGGCATTACAGAGCATGTCAGGGTTAGGCGTCCTGCCTTGCTTTACCTCTGCAATTGCATAGCTGACTACTCGTTCCCAATAGTGTTTTTGCAAATTAATAATTTTTAGAGGGATGTGTAATTGTGAACAAACCTTTTGTACATATTCGAGATCTTCTTGCCAGGGACAAGTTCCTAAATAGGAAACATCATCTTCTAGCCAAATTTTCAGATAAAATGCGTGCACATCATGACCTTGTTTTTGCAAAAGTGCAAGGGCTACTGATGAGTCAACTCCTCCTGAGACAAGTACGGCTATTTTCATACTCATTGGTATATTTGGTTTATTTAAAAAGATAGTTGGTTTTTTGTGTGAGTTGTCTTTCAGAATACTTTTAAACAATGAGTTTTTTTGTAAATATATGAAAACGAAAAAAATACTCTTGCAACTACCCACATGTCCGTATTGTGCACGAGCACGAGGGGCATTAGATGAGAAAAAAATTGAGTATGAGATTATGAATGTTAAACCTGATGATCGTACGCTTGTAAAGCTGCTTTCAGGTCAAGAATCCGTACCGATTTTAGTTGAAGTTGTAGGGAGCGAGAACCAAGATGTTGATATAGAGAAATGGGCACATGAAAACTTTTGATTTTTCGCTAAAAGATAAGGATGGAGTTGTCCATGCGTTGAGTAAGTGCTCGCATGAAATAGTTGTATTGTTTTTTTATCCAAAAGATAATACACCGGGTTGTTCAATTGAGTCTAAAGAATTTTCTCATTTGTATGAGCAGTTTTTATCTCAGGGTATTCAGGTGTTTGGAATTTCAGGTGGTGATCAACAATCAAAGGAGAAATTCTGTGAGAAATATAATTTGCAAATGCCAATGTTAATTGACACGGACTTTTCTGTTAGCAAAGAATTTGGTGTTTATGGTGAGAAATCATTTATGGGAAAAAAATATATGGGTCTAAGTCGAGAAACATTTGTGCTTGATAAAAATCGAAAAGTAGTGAAACATTTTCCCAAAGTTAAACCCTTAGGACACGCAAAGGAAGTATTAGAGTGGATACAAGACAATATGTAACGGTTGCATTTATTATTGCAAGTATTGTTAATTTTTTTCTTTCTGTATTTATTTATCTTTCAAAAATTCAAGCAAATCTAGGGGCTGATGGTGCACTTACCGGCTGTTTTTTGGATGGTGGTTGTGGGACTGTGCAAACAAGTCATTATGCGACGACGCTTGGTATTTCTAATCCATTATATGGGGTTGTTGCGTTCTTTTTCTTGACTGTATTTTTCACGTGGTCTCTGTTTGCAAACCCGAAGTATGGGTTAATTGCTTTTGTTGATGGTGTTATGGCGCTTGGAACATTGTTTTCTGTGTGGTTGCTGTATGTGCAGTATATTATCTTGCAAGAAACATGCATCTATTGTTTATGGGTGGATAGTATTATGATTGGTATGTTTATCGTATACTTTGCATATTGGCGCTGGTTTTTTGTGAAATAGGTGTGTGGATACTCTGAGAATGTTTTATAAAGGTGTTTGCTAAAAAAATACCTATGGCAGATTTGAAATTAGTAAGCATGGGATTTTTTATGTGCATCATTGGATTACTTATTCTTGGGCTCCTTGGATTTTATTCGGGCTGATGGTTTTAGGCATTGGCTTAGGAAAGGGCGAGGATTCTTTTTCTTTTAAACCATTGCTGATTATATTTGTCGTAGTTTTTCTGCTTGGAGCGTTTGTCGTCCAGTCAACAAAACCCTTGGCTGTCTATTCATTTTCTGAAACGTGTGATTCTTCAGGTCCTGTAATTTATCCTATGGAGTATTATAGTGAGTGCCAGCGTGCATGTGCGAAGTTTGATAATGCGCATTCACACATTGAATGTACGAGCGGCGTTTTGCATTGTGTGTGCAGGGAACGGTGAAAAGTTTAGGTGTTGGGTTGCTAAATATATTGTAATCTTGCTCTAATGAACTAAAAAATCACAACATTTATAAAGAGAACATACATACCGGTTGGTATGTCAACAAAAGACAAGATACTTGCAACGGCATTTATGCTATTTGCAAGACAGGGTTTTGAAGCAACAGGTGTGAATCAAATAGTCTCCAAAGCAAAAGTCACAAAGGGCGCGCTCTATCATCACTTTTCAAGTAAGGATGAGTTATTGTTGGCAGTCATAGATTATATTCAGGAAGCTGGACGTGAGCAGCTTCAATTTCAAGCAAAAAATAAAACTGATTTTAAAAAAAAGCTTTTGGATTTTTCTCAGACGCATCAAAATTTCATACGAAAGAATGCTGATTTATTGAATTTTAATTTGGAATTACTTATGCTTGCTAGAAAAAATGCTGATCTGAAAAAAACAATATTGGCAAAAAGTGATGAAAGTTTACAAATCATTGTCAGCATTGTCGAACAAGGAAAGGCTTATGGGTACTTTTCCAATCAAGACCCAAAACTATTAGTATTAAAAATTGTCATGATGTTAAAATCAATGGGAATCTTTTTTTCCATGGGTATTAAAGAAGATTATACGAGTGTTTGGAAATCGTTTGTGGGTGATGTGTTATGACGGATGTCGTTATTGAATTAAAGGATGTGAAAAAAATATACAAAATGGGTAAAACCAAAGTCCATGCGCTTGACGGTGTAACATTACAAGTAAAAAAAGGAGAGTTTGTCTCTATTGTTGGAAAGTCGGGGAGTGGAAAATCGACGCTTGTTAATCAAGTAGGATGCCTTGATACGCCAACTACGGGAGAAGTATTGCTTTCTGGAAAAAATATTGCAAAATTACATGAAAGTCGACTTGCACAAATTCGTGGGAAAAAAATTGGTTTTATATTTCAAACATTTAATCTCATGCCGACATTGAGCGTGTATGAAAATATTGCATTGCCAATGGCGTTTCAGGGAATAAGTGATAGTGCGATGGATAAAAATGTTAAAATGGCGCTTGAGCTTGTTGATCTTCAAGACCGTGCGCACCATAAACCTGCGGAATTATCTGGTGGGCAGCGACAGAGAGTTGCAATTGCGCGTGCACTTGCAAATAATCCAGAAGTTATTCTTGCAGATGAGCCAACTGGAAACCTCGATAGTAAAACGGGAAGACAGATAATGGAGTTTTTACTGCAACTACATGAGAAAAATAGTGTTACTATAATTATGGTAACACATGATGACGATTTAGCCAAATGGGCACAGAGAACAGTAGTGCTTTCTGATGGTAAAATAATCAAAGAACTAAAACATACAAAGGCGGTGCGAACTGCCGCAATAAAAGCATATAGAGGTTGAACATGAAAAAAATATATACTGCAATAGTACTGATGTTAATGCTTCCCATAGTCGCATTTGCAACAGATGATCAAACATTGCTTCGCGTTGAGTTTTTAAACCAACGACCTGATCCTGTAGAGCCAGGTTCATTTGTCGAGCTTCGATGGCGTGTCAATAATTTAGGGGGAGAATCAAAGAATTTTGTTTTTGAAATAGTCCCTTCTGATACATTTCGCATTAGTGAAGGAGAACGCCAGATTGAAAGAACAATTGGAGGGTTTGCAAGTAGCAATAATGCGGCAACGATATTTTATCGAGTAGCTGTAGATCAGGGTGCAACAGAAGGTGATAATAAAATTCGTCTGCGATACTATTCAAAAGATCAGCCCCATGTTGTGCGAGAAATTGAGCAAACAGTTCGCATTGAATCCCAGCAAGGATTAGTACAAATTGCAAATGTTCAAGTAGATCCTGCAAAAATAAAAATTGGTGAAACATTTGAAGTTTCTTTAGATGTGAATAATTTAGGAACGCAGTTTTTAAATAATGTTCAACTTCGACTTATTACAGATAACACTGGTTTTGTTCCAATTGGTTCGTCCAATCAAAAAGTTATTCGTCAAATTCCCGGTCAAGGAGAAGGGTCATTTTCCTTTACATTTTTAGCAGACTCTTCGACACAGGTTCGAGCGTATACAATACCTGCGATTTTAACATATACGGATAACCTGGGTCGTGCTTATGAGCAGTCAACAAACATTGGTTTATCCATTGATGGAACACCAAAATACTTGACCAATATCGAGAGAAGTGAAATCATTACATCCGGTTCATCAGGAGAAATTGTTGTTTCTGTTTCTAATATAGGAAAGGGAAATATGAATTTTGTTGTGCTTGAACTCATGGATACGCAAGATTACACGGTGTTGACGCCACGTTCCTCAGCAAAAGATTATTTGGGAAATTTAGAAAGCGATGATTTTCAGACATCTCAATACCAGATTCATGTAAAAAACACGGATAAAGAAGAAATTCCGCTTCGCTTTACTATGTATTATAATGATGCATATAATAAAGCCTATACTGATCAATTTGAAATTCCGCTCCGTGTTTTCACACCAGATCAGGCACGTGAAGTTGGTTTGATTTCAAATGGTGGACCTGGATTTTTCACATACATTATACTCTTAGTCATTGTCGGTTTTGGAGTGTACTGGTATCGAAAGAAACGTCGTTTACAAGAAGAGGAGTAAACATATTTTTGTAATTGACAATGATAAATCCTCGAGTATTCAAACTAGCAGTACATGCGATTCAATCGCGAAGTATACGTAGTTGGATTACTATTTTGGGAATCATTGTTTCAATTGCAGTTATTTTTATTTTATTGACATTAACATCTGGTTTAACAGGTGCGATTGTTGAATTATTTGAAGATTTTGGAACAAATAGAATTTTTATTGCAAGTAGTGAAGCACAGATGGGTGACCCCAGTTCTCTCATGCGCTCTCGTCTTACTGATTCGTTGATTGATAGAATTGAACGAGAGCCCTATGTTGATGTAGCAATTGCCGGCAAGATGGACATGACAATGGTGCGGTATAGAAATACCGATCGTTTTATTGCGCTATATGGATTGCCAAACACCAATGTGGATAAAGTCGCTCGCGCGTATGCATTTGATAGAGATCTTGACTCGGGAACATTTTGGAGAACCAATGAGCACAATGTCATTATTTTAGGATACAATGTTGCAAACAATCCTGACGATTATTTTGGTCGTGAAATATTTTTACGAAATTCCATGACTATTGGGAATCAGTCCTTTCGAGTCATTGGTGTGTATAAACGCTTAGGAACGCCTGATGATGACTTAATTTATTTGCCGCTAGAAGATTTACGTCAACTAACTGGGGAGCAAGAACGCATAGATTTTATTGATGTGATTGTCAATCCGGGGTATGATATGCGTGTGGCAGAAGATCGGTTGACTCGTTTATTAGATCGACTTGTTGGTGAAGAAAATGTAATGATTATGACGCCAGAAGGAATACTTCGCCAGTTTGAGCAGATTCTTGGTATTGTGCAAGGGCTCTTATTGGCAATAGCATCAATTAGTTTATTGGTAGGTGCAATAGGTATTGCAAATACGATGTTTACGAGTGTTTTAGAGCGTGAAAAAGAAATAGGCGTTCTCAAAGCTGTTGGTGCAAAAAATAGTGATATTTTGCAGTTGTTTATGTTTGAGAGTGGACTTATTGGACTTATAGGGGGCATTATTGGTGTGCTTATTGGAATCGGAGCATCGTACTTAATTGGTTTTATTGTCAGCTCCATTGGTTTTGAGTATTTACTCATCACTATATCGCCACTTTATGTGGCGTTTTGTTTATTGTTTGCATTTATTGTCGGAGCACTTTCGGGGTTTTTACCAAGTTATGTCGCATCCAGAAAAAAAATTGTGGACACATTGAGGGAACAATAAAATGGTATTGCTTTCACTTATAATAAAACAGATGACGCAACGAAAATTGCGCTCAAGTTTAACAATTGTAGGAATTTTTATAGGAATTAGTGCCCTTGTCTCCCTTATTTTACTTGCGGGTGCACTTGAGCGTGGTGTTGGTGCACAATTGGATAGTTTTGGTGCGGATGTTATTTTAATAGCGCCTTTGACTGCGGTAGGAGGTGGTCCGCCATCGGGTATTGGTTCATTTACAACGACGGAAACTGAAATTGTTCGTTCTATTCCACAAGTTCTCTCCGTAAGTGAATTACTCAATGAACGAGTCGATATGCGTTTAGGAAGAGAAGAGAAACGAAAACGTGTGCAAGGCGTTACACTTGGTTCTGGTAGGGATATACAAACCTTTGAAGAATTTATTCGCGTCGATGTTCGAGCAGGTCGGCATTTGCAACAAGGGGATACTCGATCATTAGTTGTTGGAGATAGATTTGCACGAGAATTTTTTGAAAAAGAATTATTTGTTGGAAGTTCTGTTCGAATTAATGAGCAACGGTTCACAATCATCGGTATTTTTGAACGTCAGGGAACACAGGATGTGGATAATGCTGTATATACGTCAATTGAAGATATGCGAAATATTGTTGGAGATAATCGCGCACTCACAGCATTATCTGCACGCATTGCGCCAGGCGTTGATTTAGAGATTATGGAAGAGCGTATAAAAACACGCTTAGAACGTGCTCGCGGTGTTGAAGATGTTGCAGTGACAACTGCGGCACAAATTCGTGAGCAAATTGGAAGCTTTTTGCTTGCAATAAATATTGTTGTTATCAGTGTTGCACTCATTAGTTTATTTGTTGGCGCACTTGGCGTAACAAATTCATTATATACTTCAGTATTGCAACGAACACGCGAGATTGGAACGATGAAGGCGATTGGCGCAAAAAATTCACAAATTTTGAAAATTTTTGTTCTCGAATCTGCCTTTTTTGGACTTGTCGGAGGACTCATTGGTATTGCACTAGGGGTGTTACTTGCAGGAAGCTTTATGGCTATACTTAATACATTTGGCTTTATTCGTTTAACATTGGATATTGAATTAGAACTCCTTATTGGAGCACTTATTTTTAGTGTGGGGTTGGGGATAGTGGCCGGATTTTTGCCGGCGTACCGGGCTTCTTTGCAAAAACCCGTGGATGCGCTTCGCTATGAGTGAGGGGAATATTATTGTACTTGAGAATTTTTCGAATCTTAAAATCAAGCTCTTGTTTTTCTCCATCACTTAAGACTGCGTTTTTATTATAGAACTCAATTTTCATTGGTTCATAGCGAAACGTTCTATCTTGAACAGCAAGTTCGCTGTGAATAGGGTCTGCTTTGGCGTTATACACAATACTTGGAAGCACATATTTTGGTGTTTGATAGAGTTTTGTAATGGCGCTGGTAATTGTTCGTAAAATAGGTGTCTTTTGAAATGATTCAGGAATATTTGGCTTTGCCGTTGAGCGCATTTTAATAGCGTATTGCATGAATTGTTGGTGGGCTCGAAAATCTGTTTGCGAGTGAAATGTATCAAACGTGGAGTGGGAGTGTCCAACGCCAGTGATTCGCTTTTTTTTCGACTGAAAATAATTGAGTGCTTCTTGGACTTGACTTGCTGGTATGTCATATGTTGTTGGTGTAATGGTTTGTTTGGTTGCAAGGTGTATGTCGTTAATGTCAATAATTGTTTGATGCCTTTTATGCGTTACATTTCCGCCATAAATGAATCCGACTTCTGTTTTTGCTTGTCCTAATTGATGAATACGAGTAGAAATATATTGAGACGCAAGATGAATTTTATAATCCATGCGAACAACCGGTGTATTGAGGTTGTTGAGTTGTTGTGCAAGTTCGTTTTCGGGTCTTTGTCTTAGTTCCATTTTGTATACCTGAGTTTTCTTTTTTCAAAGGGTGTGTACGAGAACATGAATTCTGGTGTGATGGGGTTATTTGTTGTCGTTCGTTGCCTAGCAAGAAGTGTCATTGCTGCACCTATGAACATGTTTGGAATAATAACGGACGGATTGACTTGTCTTGCACAGCTTTGCGTTCTTTGTTGTCTTCGGGGCTGATCTTTGTGCAAATGGAGTTTTCTTTGCTCACTTAATGTCGGAGTTTTATTTGGAAGATACGATGTGATCATTCCGACAGTTGTATTACATGAACCTTCGATAAGAGGAATGGAGTACGTGCTTGCAAGCTCGCTTGCAATTTTTCTTGAAGCGACAGTATCAGTGCAGCAAAATATGAGGTCGAAGTTTGAAAAGTCTCCAAAATTACTTTTCGTGAGTTTTGCTTGAACGGGCGTGATATTTGACAGCTCTTGTGCGAGTGCTTGTACTTTTGGTTTGCCGACATGGCGCGTGTATAAAATTTGTCTGTTGAGGTTACTCTCTTCAACTTTATCAAAATCAATAACGGTGATTTTTGAGCGCGTATCTCTTGAAAGCGAAGCGGCACAATAGGTTCCAATTCCTCCTGCACCGATGATAAGAACATTTCCTAGGTCTTTTGCAAGTCTTGTGCAGCTATGGCCATCAAAGAGTTGTGCATAAGGGTTAAACGAAATACTGTGTCCTTGTTGTAGGTGGTATTCGTTTTGAAATGGAATGTTTTTTTTGCGAATTTCATCAAGAACAGTCGCGCCCATACAATACTGCACTGCTAAGTCGGGCGGAGTTAATTGATGGCTCATTGTTTGTAAATATTGTGCACTTGGTGAATTTTTTTCTAAGAATCGCATGCGTGTTTGATGTCCGTTTTGTGTGAGTATAAACGATTCTTTTCTTCCAAAGTCTTGATATGCGTGAACATGATCCTGGCAAATAATGTGTCGTTTTGTTTGAAAATATGAAGCAAGTTCAGGAAATGGTTTAGTTCGCATGACATTGACGGTATTTGTTGCGTCATAGTCTTGGAGTATGGCGTGAAAACTTTGCGCATTACTTTTTTTTTCTTTTTTTGAAAATCCAGGGACGGGAAAAATATCATTTTCATCATTGTCATAGACGTGAATATTTTGTACACCTAGGCCGATGAGTCCCTGCGTAATAACTTGGGTGAGTTCTGTGATTGGGTAGAGGGCAACTGATTCTTGTTCAATGCGCGCATACTCTTGTTTGAAAGCCTCGGCGTTAGCAGCTGTTCTCATGCTATCACCCGTGATGTAAGTTCTCGCATTCTTTGCGCTGTTGGAACAGTTGGGTGAGGTGGATTTTTCAAAACCATACGTGCATGCTCAAGAGTAATTTTTACTTGTTCACTTCGATCTCGATTTTCTAATGAATATCGTTTTTCTTTTACAAAACCTGAAATTTGAAAACGTCTATCTCCGTTGTAACAAATATCTCCGTTTTCAAAAACATAAAAATGCTCATAGGGAATATTTTTCACATAGGGGTATTTGAGAAGGGTAATTTCTTTGTTTTGTTCATTAATGGAGAAATCTGCTTGAATATGTGCTGGCGCAAATTGATAGGTTCGGTTTTTGTAGCGCATGCGAATGGGTTCAGTTACATAGCTAATGGATAAGAGTGTATTTTGTGCTTGTGCAGTTTTTTTTATTTGGTATGGTGAATTATTTGCGTTTGTTGCAGGTTGTCGCATAGGTTGTGTAAGTCCTTTGAAAAAGCGTTGACCATTAATGTGTAAATCGTATGAGAGTAGCGCTGAATGAAAATTGGTGATTGTTCTATTGTATAGAAGAACGGGTCGTTCGTGAAATGTTTTTTGTTTGATTTGTCTGGCGGTGGTTAATTGTTCGATGAGTTGATCGACACAGGACTGTTTTGTTGAGAGTCTAGTGAAAAACTCTGCAGTTTCACTTTTTTCTAAATTCCAAAATTTTTCTTTTGAAGTTTTGTAGTGATTTGGTTGTCTGTTCTTTTGTGAGGGTCGTAAAATATATGCGTCATTTTCAAAAAAAAGAATGGGAGTAGATTCAAAGGGAATCATACGCTCCTCCAAACGAACTGACTGAATATCGCAAATCAACGTGTTTGTAGTTTTCTCCATCCAGTTGTAGATGTTCAACAAGACTGCCTAGGTGATTGCTAACTTTGTCTTCAAGGCGCATTTCTAAGTTGTAATTGCCATCTGACTTTCCAAAAAGTTTGACATCGGGAACTTGTACTTCATTGCGATAAGTACCTGCAATTTCTCTTTGACTGGGTGTGTATTCTGCGTTATGCTCGTTTGCATTTGGGTCGAGAATCCTCTCAACCAGGTCTTTAAAGGTGTAGTTTGGTTTGATATCAACAAAACGGTAAATACCTTCATGTTCGAGTTCTTCTCCACTGGGAAGTATCATTGTCGCAAGGTCATCTGGATTACCCCGCGAGAGTCGTGCGAGTATGGGTTGGGCCATATACTTGCTATTGCCGGATGGCTCTAATAATTTTAGAACGATTTCTTGAAAGATTTTCTGGTTTTTTTGTTCACGTTCTCGACGGGGGCAAAGCAAAACATTTATATACTTAAAAGCCGGTTTTTTTTTCTAGAATGTTTTCACGGGGTCAGGTAGCTGTTTTTGTAATAGTGGGTGTGGTAGTGTTGTTGCTCGCATCGGTGTATTTTATGTACCAATCTGCCCTTGATGTTGGTGATTCTGAGGTTTCTCGAACGGTTTCTGAAGTTGTGCCTGATGAGTTTATTCGCGTTCGTGAGTTTGTTCAGCAATGTTTAAATGATATTGGTCTACGTGGTCTTGAAAAAGCAGCGTCCCAAGGCGGATATATTTATCCTGAGCGGTTTGGTATACAGGCGCAGCATTTTGCTCCGACCACTTCAAATGCATTTACGCTTGCCCAGGGTTCTAATCCTGTTCCGTATTGGTATTACTTGGCAACGCCTAATGATTGTTCGGGTAATTGTATTTTTTTATCAGAGCAACCATATTTGCGTGGGCCTGAGCCTGATAGTATACAATCCCAGTTAAATTCCTACGTCCGTGAAGAGTTGCCGTTTTGTATTCGTGGTTTTACTGCGCTTGGTGATGAGGGTTTTACTGTTGAAGTGCTTGGGGACTTTGAAGTTTTTACATATTTTCATGATCAAAATGTTCAATTCTTTTTAGAGTATCCTCTTGAAGTGACTTTTCAAGAATCGACATCCCGTGTGAGTGAGTATCAAGTGTATGTGGATGTTCCATTCATGCGTTTGTATGAGTTGGCTGCGATGCTTACTGGTTTGCAATCTGAATTTCGGTATTTAGAACACACAACTATGGAGTTAATTTCTTTGTATAGTGGGTTAGATAGAAATAAACTTCCGCCGACAAGCGGGAGTACATATGAGTATGTTGCCGCACTGTTTTGGCCAGTTACGCAAGTAGAGTTTATGCTTCGTGATATTTTGCAAACATATGTCAGTGCGGTGCAAGTGCAAGGGGTTTCTAATTATATGGATCGTACTGAGCAGTTTATGCACCTCGATGGTCCGCAGAGTCGTGTGCTTGCAATTCAGCGTTTGTATGAAAAATTTGATTTGCCTTTGGGTGTGATTCCCTATGATGGGCCAGTTACTGTTCCTCAAAATTTAATTGAACGGTATGGCGAGGAGTTAGCTGAGACGATTGTTCGAAGTACACAGCGGGCAGAACCAAATCCTGATTTTGTTCAACGTTTTGGTCGTTTTGAAGTGTATCACTCATATAGTGGTCAACAAATGTATTTTAATGTTAATGATGATGGCGGTTTGATAAAGCCAAATTCGCTCTCCGTTGATTTTTTTGGTCTCTTACCGTTTGGTTTTCAACAATACGATGTGTTGTATGATGTTGCATACCCAGTACTTGTTGAAGTATATGATCCTGACGCACTTGGTGGACAAGGGTTTACGTTTGCATTTGGTTTAGAGACAAATGTCGAGAATAATGAGCCATTAGTGGAGACGTTTACGCGTTTAGAGCGGGCGAATTTTGATAGAAATCTTGAGATGGTGGGTATACGAACAAGCGATTTGGGTGATTTTCCAGTAGAGTTCATAAATTTACAAAATAGTCAACGTTTGCGAGATGTACAAACACTTGAGCCATCAGTGTATTTTGATTGTTCGGAGGTTGGTTGTACTGTTCGATATGGGTCTCAAGAACAACAATTTTTATTTGAGTCGGGTGCTCTTAGTAGTGATCAGATTTTTGTCACTCTCTCTCAAATTGCGGGTGTAGAGAATCTTGTGTCATTAACGGTTTCGCGTCCGAGACCTCAGCAACATGCACTTCCTGCTTCAGATGAAACAATTGTTGATATATTGTATCAGTGTGAAAATGCAGATTGTGCGCTTCAATTTCGTTCACCAAATGAGACGATTAGATATAAACCTTCATTTGCTCCTCCTCAACAGACCTTTTTTTGTCATCCACAACAACGAACAAGTGGAAATATCAGTTTAAGTGTTACGGATAAAATAACGGGCGAGCCTTTGGAAGGTATCGGTGTTACTTACTATTGTGGTGATGAAGCGTGTCCAATACTTGTTACGAATTCAGATGGTAGCGGAAAGGCTCAATTTCCTATTTGCGGCGGTGGTACTCTTGAGTTTTTTGGCGGCGATTATAGAAAAAAATATGTGGATATTTCAACAACTCGTGGGGAAGAGATGCATTTGGATGTTGAATTGATTAGACCTGAACAGCGGGAAGCTACTGTTCAGCGATATTTATATGAGAAAGTTCCTGTGCAGGTTGGTCCTATTCACAATCCTCGTATTGAATGGGTTTGGGGTAATTTATCTCAAGAGCCAAGAGACTTGCGCATGACATTAGATGGTGGCCATGAAGTTGCATATGTGACATTTGAAAAAGTAGATCTGGATCCTCGTGAGGACCCGTTTACGTTTGGTTTTGAATATGATGTTTCAAAAGCTCAAGGGGTTGTCGTGGATGGGCAAAATACGGGAGAGAGTGTTTTTGTTGATATTTTACCTGGTGAGTATAAGGTAACAGTACTTACTGTCTTGTATGAGGATATTGTTATTCCTGAGTGTTCTTACCGTGAGGGAAGCCGACCATTTAGAATAACAGTAGTTGAACCTGAAGTTGATTTTCGTGGTCAATTTCCTAGTGGAGGCGTGACGCTAGATCAAACAACGAGTTTTTGGGAATTTACTAAAGACGATTTTCAAGAAAGCGATTTAATTATTTTTTCGGCAATAACGGTGGAAATTCCGGAATTATTAGATCAATATAGATTATCTGATGGGACTGTTCCTAGTTGTCGTGTAAGAGCAAAAGATATGGAAGCAATCGAGCATATTCCGGAACTCACAATAGACAATATTGATAAAGTACTGCCTCGTGCAATAAGGAGGAATGATGAATAAGAGTGTTTTTGTGTTTATGGTGTATTTAGTGTTGTCTTTACCTGTTATCTTTAGTATAAGTATGTCTGTTGAAGTCCGAGGTCAAGATAATTTGCCCGTTGTTCGAAGCACGGATGATGTAACGATTCGTACGAAAATAAATGGGTTTGATGGAACGAGTGATGAGGTAAAAGACGCGCTCAGTCTTTATGTAAGAGATCTTCCTCACTCGTTTTCAAGCTGTCGTTTGGAAGGAGCGGATTCATTTATCTGTACAACAACATTGGAGAATTTTCGTCAGGACGGTACCAGAACAGAAGTAGGAGTTCAATTTGAACCAGGTTCTGAGTTTGAATCTGCGAGTGCAACTATATATACTGATCGTGTTGCCCCAGAAATTTCAAATTTAAATGTTCGTCAGCAATCAACTGATATTGTTGTAAGCTTTCGTGTAAAGGATATATTAGTTTTGGATGTTAATGAATTTCCAGGAATCTGTTCGGGTCTGGATAGTGTTTCAATTTATATCGATAATGAGCTTGAGCGAACAGTGGATGTTGATCGAAATTGTGAGTGGCAAGAATTCGAAGAGACAATTGATGCCTCACATTTAGAAAGTGGACGCGCGCAAATAAAAATTCGCGCTGTTGATGTTTTTGGAAATAGTCGAACACGACAGATACAACATAATTTTAATTTTGATAGAGCAGTTCCTTCAAATATTCATATTATTAATGCTCGAACTGGTCAAAATGTCACTTATATTGGAGAGGTATCAGAAAACCATCGTGTTCGATATGTTGTTCCTTCCCTTGTTGATGGTTCTCGAACAACGGTTACGATTAATGGAAATGAAGTTTCCCAATCGGCTTGTTCCGATTTGTGTACTTCAGGAACATTTCATATAACAGAACCAGGTCAACAAACAATTGTTATTAATACAACAACGCGGTATGGCGTACAAGAAACAACAACAAAAACAATTACTGTTGGCCAAGATACCACGCCGCCAGAAGTGAGTTCTGTTTCGACAAATTTATTTAGCGGCGATACATTATACTTAAGTTCACGTGCGCGTGTTGTTGCTGACTTTATAGAGGAGCAAAGTGGAATGCACCAAGCAACTTTATATCTTGACGGTCGTGAACATACGGGTTCGTGCGAGCAGGCACGCTGTGTGTGGGAGTTTGATTTTTCTTCACCTGATGGAAATTATACTGGTGTCATTCAAGCAAGTGATCGTGTGGGAAATCAAATGGATTCCTATGAGGTAGAATTTGTCCGCGATACTGCAAATCCAATGGTTACTGACATTGATTTTGAGATTTTAGATGATACATTACGGCTTCGTTCAGGAGGGCAATTGCGTATCTTTTTTTCAATTGATAAGGATGACATAGTAGAGGCATATGCTAATTTTAGTTTATTGGGTGGAAATGAGCGAGTTTCTGCTTCACAACATGAACCTGGTGCTTGGTCGGTTTCGAGTGGGAGATTGGGGGATGCGTATGCCGAAGAACCAGTATTAATTTTTGTTCGTGACGGAGCAAATCGAACTTCTTGGACGAGAACAGAAGAGTTTGAATTATTGCAAACTGTTGATATGTCTAATATTACTTATTTTTCACCCTCGTATACGTTATCTCCACCTGCGCTTGAAAAAACAACATCACAATTCGTTGCGCAACGCTTATTTAGTACTATTCACGTAAAGCCAAAAGTTTCAGATGTGCGAGTTCTTGATGTTGAGTTTACGGGTCTTTGTCAAACACCAGGGGGTGAATCTGCGCAGGTAAGTAATGTATTTTCTAGTATAGATACGATGCGAGGAACAAAAGATGACATTTTAACATTAATCTTTGCAACTCGAGCAGTCTCATTAAGGGGTTTAGATGGAATTCGAGTTGAATGTTTTTTTGATATTTCTGGGCGAACATCGACAGGGTTTATTGATCGAGAAAGTCATTCAGTACTTATAGAAATACCGTTTTATGAACTTTCCGTTGGCGAATTAGGGGATTCATATTCGGATGAATTGCAAAAAGCTATCGATGATGCTGAAAATTCTTTAGGAGCCAAAATTAATTCTTTTAGAGAATTTTGGGACTTAGCAGAGAAAATCTGCTCACTTTTTTTAATGCTAAAGGAGTTATCAGACATTTTGCACAATGTGGGATATATTTTTAGTGGTTTGGCGAAATTGCCTGTGGTGGGTTGGTTTTTTGAGGGGCCGGAACGCTCGCTTTGTGAGTTAGGTTCAGGCTCGGGCGATGTTTCAGATACGGCAATGATGTCCATTCGTGGTGTTTGTCAATTCATTACTTGTGAGCGCTCATTGAGTGGCGCAATACTTGGTGCATTCGATGTTCCCGGGTTTGATTCAGAAGGGGCGGTTTCTGTTCAACAGTGGCTTGGAAATCAAGCAAATAATCCGGATGGATACTTACCGAATCCTACTGATATTAATTTGTTAGAGGACAGAACACCGGGTGGAGATGGGGTAAATCCTAATGCTGGTAGTGTTGACGATTTTTATGGCTTTAGTAAACTTTCTAATGATAATCTGGTTTGGGCAACAGCGAACTTGTGTATTAGTGGTATTTTGAGAAATCTAGAGCAATCACGTCAGATTAAATGTCAGTATGCAGTTTGTTTGCGAGATGAAGTTCCTGCGGGTGTTCCTAAGCAAGCTTGTGATGAGCAGAAGCGATATGCAGGATGTCAATATTTGTGGGGGAATGTTTTTGGAGCATTGCCAATTTTGTCAATGTGGGATTTTTACATGGGACAAATTCAAGCATTGTTTGCAAATCCTCTTGCGTTAGTTGGTTGGGGAATGTCTGCTCGGTGTAGGTATCACTGTACAAAAACACGTGCGACTGTTCCTATTCATATGAGCTGTAGTGCAACGCAGTTATTGAATCAAATTGGTCGTTTGTCTGGTTTGGTCTCAAATGTTGATGATCTGTTCTCTTCAGATCCTGGGTTAAATTATTGTGATATTTTAGATGAGGGGAGTGGATGATGATGAAAATTAGACATATGTCTGAAAAATTAGACATTACACGCTTAGTTTATGTTTGGTGTGGGGGTGAGATGTAATGAAAAGGGGGTTTGTAGTTATAATTTGGATTATGGTTTTACTTGCGATGAGTTCTGTATTTTCTCAGGCATCTTTACCGGTATTAGAAGCGAGAG
>JBLKOU010000023.1:0-15827 GCA_047603125.1 Candidatus Woesearchaeota archaeon
ATCCCTGTCATTTTTTATCACCAATTATAGTTTTTTAAACTATAATAAAAAATGCGGGGTTTAACATACAATCATAACTAGTTGTTGCAGGGTTTGCTTTAAATACGTTTCTATAGTACATTATCTCAATTTATTTAAAGATCGAATATAATCTTTACAGTTATGAATATACTCCATAAAACAGTCAATCTCAATACCGAATATGGCCTGATTGATATTACGCAGCATATTGAACAGCTTGTAACTGAGAAGACACAGATGATTCATGTATTTTGCGCCCATACAAGTGCATCACTTTGTTTTTGCGAGGGTTTTGACGCTTCTGTGCTTGATGATTTACAATCATTCACACAAGATCTTGTGAGCGAAAAACGCTCCTATATCCACTCATATGAAGGTCCAGATGATATGCCTGCTCATATTCGCAGTGTTTTTACACAGACAAGTGTGCATATTCCTGTGCAAGATGGAAAATTATTACTAGGAACATGGCAAAAACTCTTTTTATGGGAGCATAGAAAGGAACAAAAAACACGAAGTCTTATTGTGTCTTTGTATGAGCTTGAAAAGTAGAAGGAAAACCACCCACTTATAATAATTTTTGCTAAAAAGACTCAGCGTTTCTTTGCACGAGTCGTTTTCTTTTTGGTTGTTTTTTTCGCAGTAGTCTTTTTCTTTGCTGCCTTTTTCACAACTTTTTTCGTTGTTTTTTTCTTAACAGCAGGTTTTGTAATGCTTTTTTGGACAATTGCAGGTTCACTTCGTTGATTAACTGGACTGGTACTCAGTCGAGTATGTGTTGCAAATTGTTGCCAAATATGTATACCCATAATAACAACTGCTACATGCAAGGCAAGTATGAACAATGCAATAAGATATGTTATTGGATCGCTAATGCCTGTTGAGCGAAGATGAAATATTCCGGAAAAGCCATCTATTATTCCTACGACATTTAAGACAATGGATGCAATAATGGAAGGTTTATTCTTAATAAGAACACCAAAGCCAGCCATCGCCATAAAGAGTGCGTAAATAAATAATAATGTCGCAAACTGTGCTGATGCGTACACTCCTGCAAAAATTGCAATAACAAAATACAAAAGTGTGAGAGCTATGTGTATACCAAATACTCTTTTTAGGAAACGAAATGTTATCATGGATAATTACTGGACATTAGTATTTATAAAGGTTTTTTTTGAAAACATTGTTTGAACATATGCTTGCGCATCAGGATATGTACAAAATTCTTGATAAATTGCCTGCAAGTGTTCACCTTTCTTTAGTCTGTTCTCAAGTTCATATTCAAGAGCAAAGCGTGTGCAAATTTCTGTTGCAAATTCCTTATTTACTTGCTGCTCTGCGAGCTGTTGGTGTATTTGCTCCATAGTTTTTCCTGAATTTAATTGATTTTGCAAGTATTCCTTCCATTCGGGTGTGATAATACGGACAAGATTGTGAAGTCTAAATAAGTCAATTTGTCCTAGGGGCTTTGCAATTGGTTTTTGGTCAGGAGTTTGGCTGTTTATTGTTTGTTGCTCTTAATCAAGAGGTTTGACCAGTGTTTTTCTCGGACGCTTTTTTGTTACTGCACTTACAAACATATACGTTCCAAAAGAAACGACGACAAGCGCCATTGCGCCCAGTAAACTAAACCAAACATAATCTTGTAATGAATAACCTTCTGATGGAGATTCTGACGTTTCAGTCATATTTGTCTGAGTCGCATTTGTTGTAGTTTGTGCAGTACTTTGTGAGTCTTCTTGTTCATCTTGTTCTTCTGAATCTGTTGTATCTTCAGGTTGTGTATCCTCGTCTTCAGTATCTGCAGGAGAATCAATGATGTCATCGGGATTGTAAAGAAGTATCGAACCTCCCCCATTCCCATTTGAATCGTCTGAATCATCTTCGTTAGGAGGGGGTGGAGAACATGATGAGCTTTGATGACCAGAAGCACAACAATATCCGGATGACTCGACGCTTTGCGCACAAATACAGTCCTCTGTTATTTGTTGTCCTATTGTACATTGCGGGTATTCTTCCACAAGTACAAAGTCTGAAAACGAAGGTGTGGAAAAAGAAAAGAGTATTCCATACGGAGTGTTTTGTTGGTGAATTGAGACTGGTAATCGTTGTGAGTATGTTTGATTTTTGTCTACGTCGTGATAAATTGCAGGATTAGAAAATGTATCTGCGTAATAGGCATAAATAGTTGCATTGCCATATGTTGATGCGTTAACAGTATATAATTGTAGTTGTTCTTTTACAAATTCATTGTCCAAGGCAAGTTCATTTGATTGTAATCTTCGCGCACTTGCCGATACATCACTGCTATTAAGACCAGTTATGTGTGAAATTTGACTTTCTAAAGGGGTTTGTGTGAAATCTGCAATTCGTTGCAGAACTGAAGTTTGAATTGTTTGCGTATTATTAATGAATACTTGGAATGTATCTGTTCCTAAATTTCCATATAAATCAATTGCTGCAATTGTCAAATTTGTTTGTCCATCTGCAAAGAGGCGAGAATTAATGAGGAATTCATATGTGTGAGAGTCTGGATCAAATGAAGTAGGTTCTAATACTAGATCATGTTCTTCTTGCATTTGAGTTGCGTTTTCAGGGGTCATATTTTCATGCAATGTAATATATTTTGCAAGAGGGTAAGCATATTCATACGTTGATTTATTAATTGTTACTTGTAAGAGAAATGTGTCCGAAATAATTGCGGGAAGCGTATTTATTTTTTCAATAATAGGGGGTTGGTCATCTAAAAAGTATTCAAAAGTGTATATGTACCGGTCACCCGCTAAACTTGAGAGATTGAAAGTGATCTGATCAATTATCTCATCAATAGCAACTTGCCCAGAATAATTTTCTAAAGAAGTTTGTGTTTGGTTTAGTACATAATAACTCTCTGATAAATTTGCATTTGCAATAGTAAAATTAATAGAATTTATGTTTGTTGGAATAAAGCTACTATTTTTCAGGCTTGCTGTTACTATTGGTTGCGAGACAACTTCAATAGAAGAGTTTTGCTGATGTACATTTCCAAAAATATCTTCAAACAAAACGGTGTAATTATATATCCCTGTTTGATTTGGACTTAAAAAAGAATATGAATACGAGTACATACTTGTAACTAAGGATGCGCTCAACTCCGAAAGTGAATGTATGGTTTGATTAAACATAATCTGTGGGTTAATTGGCTCATAATCTGGAGAGTAAATCGTGAAACTTGTGGAAAAAGTTGTGTTTTTTCCTACATTTGTGTGTGGCTCTACTTGTGTGATTTTAGGCTGAATTGTAGCGATGGAAAAGTCGTATCGCTGCGGCAACTCTAAATTTCCAGCAGTGTCTAGTGAGCGTATGAACAGAGACGTTGAATTATGTACTTGGAAGGGTTCTAAATATGTTTGCCAAGAACCCCCTGCAAAACGATATTGTGTTTTATTTACTCCGTGCATATCAGACGCTTGTAAATGAATGGTAATTGAATCATTTTGCCATTGGGTATAATCGATGAAAATACTATTTATGGAGGCATTAAGGCTTGTAATTGGTGGTTGATTGTCAATGATATGTGGGACATGTTGTTGGTATGTCTGATTATTTTCTGTTACCTCAAGAGTAAATTCTGATTTTGCAAGTGTATCTACTTGCCAAGTTGTACCTTCAATAAATGTGAATGCCTTTTGATCTAAAGTAATGTTTTGTAAAGGAGTTGTGTTTTCAATGTCAAGAGTTACTTGCACAGGTACAAAGGATTGTGATATATTGGGTTTGATGGAAATAGAATTGATAGTAAACGCATCGGGTGTATAGGACTCATTGACTGTAAAGGTAACCGTTGATTGATTGATTATACCCGATGATGAGTTTGCAAATGCAATGAGTGTATTCTCACCATTGGCAAAGTATCGTGTAATAGGCTGCTCATAAGTATGATTTGTTCCATTCCATGTGTACCATATGGACTGGGCAGACTCGCTTGCATTGAATTCGATGAGAATTGTTGTGTTTGTATAAAGCTGCTCAATTGGAGAAAGAATTGTTACCCAAACTGCAGTATCCACTTCAAAAGAAACTTGCTCTTGGGAAACTTGTCCTAGCGTATTATTCGCCCAAACAGTAAGTGTATGTTCTCCATCAGAAGCGATGAGGGTTTGCGGTGCTTCATATGTTTGATTTGTCTCATTCCAATAAAACCAGATGGTGTCTATTTGTTCTCCCGTTACTGTAATATCTAAAGGAATTGTGTTTGTTGTATAAACTTGATTTTCTGGCGAGATTATGGTTATTAGTGGCGCTCCTGGTGATTGGATGGTAAAAGACTCTTGATTGAATGTTTGTGTATAATTTTGTGTGTCAGTTCGGTTAACTGAAAATTGATATGTTCCTGGTTCTAATGACCGTACTGAATCATTAGTGATTGGAGTTTCATTTTGGTAGAGTGTGAAGTCACTCGTGCAATCGCTCCAGACTCTGAATGTTTGTGGGTATGTAACTGGTGATGTTTCATTAAATTGAACAGTACATGGACTAGTGTCCTGATTGACAACCAGCGTGAATGTGTCTATAGAAGGGTTCGCAGTATAATTCTGACCTCCTGTTGCATTAAAAACATAATTATACGTTCCTGCACCTAATACGGTAATATCAGGAATAAATACTTGCTGTTCATTTCTGTATAAAAAGTATGAAATATCATCATCCCCGACATTTTCAGAAAGCACATTTATATCAGAAACAGCTCCATAGGAAATTGGTGTTGTTCCAGTTATGGTTCCTGTTAGTGCAACATTATTGATAGTAAATGTTCCACCAATAAATGTAAAATCATAGTTTTCAATATTATCAATAGAAAGTGTCCCTTGCGTGATATCATATGTTCCAACGCTCTCACCCGTATTTCGAGTTAGACTGCCAGTAATTGTATCACCATATGCAAGACTGCCACTTGTGATTTGGTATGTTAATGTCGGATCTGAATCTCCAAATGTTTTACTCCTATCATCAGCAGTGATTTCAATGCTTCGTTGAGTAATATTGAGATTAAAGATAGTTGAGACACTATCTCCCGAAGTATCATTCACAGATACATTCACATAATACTCACCAACATGAAGCGGCTGTGTCCAATTCAAGAAACCACTTTGGTTTATGGTGAAGTGGGTGGTGTCGTTGACCCAGAAAGTATCGATAGGCAGAGAGCTTGACACTTCAAACTGCACGCCTTCCCATACTTGGCCATAAGTAAGAGTTTGATTCTCAGGCATGGTAGGAAAATACATAAAATGCTCAGTCTCATCTTTTGAAAACCAAGCTGCTATTATACGTGCAAGTATGTCTTTTCCATAATGATTGAAGTGTAAACCATCACGATAAAAAAATTCTTGAGAAGTGCCTTCAAAAGCTGAATATAGGAAGTAATTTTGAGATATTTCATTTAGATTAATAAATCCTGTCTGCTTTTCCTCAGCAACCGATTGAAGAATAGTAAAAATATTTGGAACAGCAAATTCTTGAAAATTATTTCCATTTGCTTCATTTGTTCCAGTCATAATAACAACATCAACATCATACCCATATAATGTACTAATATTATATCGTACCTTATCAATTATGTCCTCAAATGCGTCAGGAACAGTTGCATATTGCTCGTTATTATTACTCACCCCTCCAAAAATAACCATATCGGGCTGATAATCTAAAATAGCTTTTTCAAAATCTAAATCTTTGTCAGGCCAGTTCCAGTTTTGCGAATCATTCCATTGCCCAATGCTTGTTCCCGACCCAACAGCAGAAATAATTTTCACATTCGAACCAGTATAATTTTGCTCAATGAATTCAGCTAATGGCGAATTACCAATATCAAGCATAATACTATCACCTACAAGCACAATAGTTACATTGTCACCTTCTTCTAATTTTTCAAGAGTTCGAGGCGTGTATTGGTGTCTAAATGATTCAGGTTCATAATTTAATGAAGGAACTTGCGCGTATAAGCTATCAGTCCATGTAAGAAGTTCTGCTTTTGAAGATTGCTCAAAAGTAACATTATAAAAATCAACATTTTCGCCACCTATCATAATAGATGTTGTGTTTGCTGTAATTGGTGCTTGAACAATTACTTCATATGTTACTATTTCAGAAGGTGGTTGTGAAGAATTAAAAATATTCCAATTCTGAGTAATTAATTCAATTCCATCAGTATCAAATGGATTTTCATAATCATAAACATGTAAACGCCCCCAATCTAAGCTTTCATTATAATAAAGTGAGACAATATGTACATTACCAGTTCCATTTGCAACGACTGTAATTTTATAATAATCAAATGGTTCGACTTCTATTTGTGGAGAACGCCACATGTATGCGTCAGGCGTCGCTACAGGTTGGGACCATCCTCCCTCTTCAATGATAGACTGTGGGTAGTGGACATAGTGCCAGCCGAACTGGCGAGGGTCTGAAGAAAATGAGTACGAATACGGGTGTTCAAAATAACTTTGCTGTATAGAGTACGCGCTCCAACCTGTTACAGAAAATGTGTAATTATCCTCATTTACATCTATAATGGAACATATTTCTGGAGAACAAATATTATTATTTCGATAAATTATTCCATTTAAAACGCCAGTTCCATATAGAGATAATATAGCACTGCTGTTGAATTGCGAATTAGAAGAATTGATGTATGCATAATTTTTACTGATGTTTATTTGCTTTAAAACATCTCCCTGCTCAAAGAACGTCTCATTCCAGTCTAAAAAAGTAACGGAACCATTTGAATTAAAAACAGTTACATTAGTATTCTCAATTGTTCCTTGTTCACTGTATCCAATATGTAATCCGGAGCGTCCTTCCGAAAAAACAGAACTATTTAAATAAAAATAACCTGAACTATTATGCATATCTCTTCGATTATACCCTATTAACCCCCCTGTATAGTTAATTGTAGTACCAATAAAACCTGAATTATAAACAGTGATATTAACAATATTTCCATATTGGTTTCTACCTACCGCTCCACCAGCTGATTCTTCAGATAAAATATTTCCAGTTAAATTTAAAGTAGAACTCAGTAAATAATCACTCATTAAATACCCGATAAATCCTCCTGCATTTTTTACTGCAGTAATATTTCCTGAAACAAATACACTAATATTTGTGACAGGAGATTTTCCATTACTAAGACTTCTCGTTCCAATAATGCCACCCGCATGATCCTGATTCGAACTAATTATACCAGTAATATTAATAATTGCGTTTGAAACTATTCCTGAGCCTAAACTACCCACCAACCCTCCTGCACTATTTTGATTTGAGTTAACCTTGCCATTTAGTGTTACATTTACATATTCTAAAATACCATCAGCCAAAAAACCCATAAACCCTCCTGCTGAAGAAGTTGTTTTAGTTTTAACCAAACCGTTAATTATGGCAGTGGAATTTCTCACATAACTTTCATGATAGGGTATAGAATAACTTGATCCTATAAAACCACCCGCAATATTTTGTTTACTTATGACACTACCATTCACATACACTCGTGAATCAGCAACTCGCCCTAAATTTCGACCAATTACTCCCCCTATCTTTCTTAAACCAGTAATATTTCCAATAACATAAACAGTTGAATTTTCTAATTTTCCAAAATTAGATCCAATTAAACCACCAACTCTTTCATTGCCAGTAATGCTATTAATTTTTAATTTACTGTTTTTAATTTGTGTTAAGTGGTGTGTTATTGAAAACAACCCAATATTATCATCAGTACTATTTATTGTTAAATTATGAATTTTGTAATTATTACCATCAAATGTTCTCATAAAACGATGAGAATTATTTCCGATTGGTTTAAAACCTTGACAAGAACCGTCATTACAATTCCAATTGGCTGTTTGAGAACAATCAATATCAGAACCAAGAATATAATGAGATCTTAAATTTTCAGGATAATTATTTATGTTTTGCAATTGTAAACAATTTACAATAACAAAAGGATCTGCATACGTTCCCGAACCAGAATAAAAGTCATCATCTTCAAAAAGATCTAAATTAATATATTCTATGAAATTAAGTTCTCCATAACTAATATTAATTTTAAAAATATAATTTTCTCCTGATTCTAATAACGTTGCATTTAGGTTTGCAAAAATATTATTTTCTCCAATTATTGTGATTCCTGTAGTATTCCAATTTTCGTCACCTTCTTTTTGAAAAGAAACATTAATATGATCATAATTTTCATCAAAAACTCCTCGAAATTCGATTCGTTCACTAAAAGCATAAATATGTGAATTATTTGTTGGTGAATAGTAGTAAAATTCGGAATACGAAGCAGGTTCATTTAACTGGAGTAATGCACTTACATTAATTAATCCCGCACCCTGGTGGATTTTTGTATATCCTAAATCAGAAGCTGTTGCTCGTATAGAATCTTTAATCTCTTGTGGAGTCCAACTTGGATGTTTTTCTAATAACAGTGCTATTGCACCCGCCACATGTGGTGTAGCCATTGAAGTACCTTCCATCACTTCATAAGAATTCATTGGTACAGCAGCATTAACATCATGACCTATAGCTAGAATATCTGGTTTCAACGTAATTCGTTCTAAATTGTTTTCATCAAACCAAATAACAGGACCACGCGATGAAAAACTCATTAATGAATTTGTTTTGTTTACAGCGCCTACTGTTATAGCTTTCAAGGAAGAACCTGGACTGGTAATAGTATAATTATTTGAACCACTATTACCCGCACCAATCACAGCAGAAACATTTGCCAAAAATGCATTATTTATCGCAATAGTTGCAGGATTATTTATTGATTCTAAAGTATCCAATCCTAAACTTAAACTCAGAATATCTGCCCCATCAACAATAGCATTCTCCATTGCGGCAACAATATTACTTTCTAAACAAGAGCTATAAGTACATGCAGTATATGCTAAAATTGACGCACCAGGTGCAACACCTTTCAATGTTCCATTTCCCGCAGCGGTAGCAGCTACATGTGTTCCATGATCTCCTTCAAAATCAAATACATCTGGAGAATCTAAAATATGATGCCAACCACCAATTATTTTTTCACACTCTCCATCTAAAAATTCTTGTTGAGTACAACCTCCTAAATCTGGATGAGTATAATCAAAACCAGAATCTATGATTGCGATTTTAACTCCTTTCCCGGTTAAACAGGGTTTTTCAGTAATAGTACAATCGTTTCCGTCTTCATCTAGCTGACCTGCTTGAATTCCATTTTGAATATGTGGGACAGATTCCTCAAGTAATAATTCAAAATTTCGATTCTTATGTACTCGTTTCACACCATTTAATTGTGCGATTGCTTTTGCTTGCTCGTCAGTAATGTCCAAAGAGAAGCCGTTAAAAACTGTTTGGTAAGTAAATCGAGGAACTATTGGCTCAGGAACGCTTAATATCCCAATCCCTTGTTGAGGTGGACTTACTAGCGCAGTAACTTGCTCTAACACAGAATCTTGCTGTGATTGAATCGTTTGTAAATGAGAATGTTCATCAAAACTCGACAAACCCATAATACCTAGACCGCCATTTTGTTGTGCTTTTGCTTGTGCAACAACGAGTGGTGGTTCTTCAAGTTCAATAATATACCCCTGGTATTGTGGACTTGCAAATGTAACTGTTAAAAACAAACTAAAAAGAATTACCCCTACACACCAACCCCTCATACAGTTTCTTCGAAGTTAGTATTTATAAAGGTTTTTTTTGCAAATGAGCCTTTTTTATCGTTATTGATGCGCAATTTTGTGATTGTTCATCTATGAGAAATTCATCAATTATGATTTTTTCTTTAAACATTGGTGCATCTAAAACCAAACTTTCATATTCTCCTCCCTCGCCTGCAATATTGAGCCCAAGTGTTTTTTCTAATTGTTCTAAGCTTGCTAGATGCTTGTGTGTGAGTGGAGTTGCAAGCCATGTTTTATCAAGTCCGTCTGCTGCAATTTTTGTGAGTATGACTTCAAATCCTTGATTTATAATGCTGTTAACTTCTTCTTTTTGATTAATATGCCATAATGGCGAATATACTTGAATACCTAGATTTTGTGCAATCGTGTCTATTCTATTTCTCTGATATGTTGAGTAGAGCGCACCTGTGACAATCCCATCAATATTGTACGTGTCTATTGCTCGCTTGATAAGTTCTTGTAAATCCTCTAACTCAGCTTCTTTCTCACCCGTGGTTTCTTGATATTCGATTGGAATATCAAGTGCTTTTGCTTGGAGTTTGGTTATATCAATTGCTGGCGTGTGAAACATATAGGAATCTTGATTCGTACTTTTTATTGTGAGTAGACAAACAATGGGATATTGCTGCTTTGCCATAATATGCATTGCATACACGCTGTCTTTTCCAGAAGAAAATAACACTGCTAAGCACTGATTTTGTGGGGGAAAAAAGGTATGTAAATATGCAGAACGGGAAGAAAACCCGTGCTTTTTTGCCAGTTTTTGCAGTGCTTTATCAAATCTGCTTCCGTATTGTGCTGCCTTTTTTGGTCGATACGCAAATTGATCAGGTATTCCTATATGTTTTGCTGTGTCTCGCAAAATTTTCTTTTTTATATCACCGTCAATTTTATCTTCACCCGGAATGGAGAGTGCATATTCGATAAGTTTCGTATCTAAAAATGGAAGACGCAGTTCTATAGAATGATACATGGTAATAACATCATCTCTGTATAAATCCCGTTCATACATTTTTTGTAATCCACTGACGCATTCTTGATTAATATTTGTGCTATTTTCATGGCGCTGATATCCTGCAAATAATTCTTCAGAACCTAGTCCAGAAAATAATACTTTGATGCCATCTTTTTTGGCTTGCTCACAACAAACAAAAAATGGCAAGGCAACACCAACTTTGACAACATTGGAACTTTCAATTATAGGAACAACTTTTTTGACATATTCATGCACTTGTTCTTGTGTGATGATACATTCGCGAACATCCAACCCCAATTCTTCTCTTGCTTTTCTTGCCATGAGTAAATCGCTTGACTCCTCACCCACACTTGCAATATAACAAGGAACGGTATATCCTAATTGTTTGAGTACATAGGCAATATAAACAGAGTCAATACCTCCTGAAAACAATAATCCAAATGGTTTTTGCGGGATGCGTACATGAATGGCTTCTTTGAGAAGGTGTGCAATTGTTTCTTGTTTTCTTTTTTGCGTATCCGATGTGTGCTCAGGGATTTGAAAAAAAGGTCGCAGTATTTTCTCTAACGTATTTGTTTGTATAGTATATTTGAGAATATGTCGCGGATAGAGTTCACGAATATAGGCAGGATTGAGTTGCTTAAGAGCTTTTTTCTCGCTTGCAAATGCAAATGTTTTACCATCATAATAATAAAAGAGCGGCTTTTCCCCTAAAATATCTCGAGCCAGCGTCACTGTATTTTCACTCCAATGGCAAAAAGCATATACACCATTAATATGTTCTAATGGTTTAGATTCTCTTACAAGCTCAAACAAAAGACCTGCATCATTATCGGCGTGAACGTTATGAATGGTTGCTAATTCTTTCCAGTTATAAATTTCGCAATTTGCAACAAAAAAACTTGTTTGTTTGTGTAAGGGTTGTAAAACATGGGAAACAACAGAATGGAGACGATGCGCAATTGCGTGGGGTTGATTTTCTAATGATGGGATTTTATTAGACGTGACTTGTTTACTTGTCGCTACACCAAATCCGTCCATTCCTCGGTTTTTGAGGAGTGTTAACCCATTTTCAATAAATTCTTTTGTTTGGTTGGAATGAAATATTCCTAAAATCGCGCACATACTTGTGTGAGCTTTAGGGTATTTATAAAGATGGTTGTCTACAATATAAAAAATATCGCAATATAATGCGCAAGTGCGCCAAAAATAACAAAGACATGCCAAATTTCATGAAAACCAAATTGACGTGTGTTGGGTCGCTCAAAGGCAAAAAATAAGAAACCAACAGTGTAAAAAATTCCCCCTGCAATGATTCCCACTTGTTGTATGAGCATAAGTGACTGCTCAATTATTAGGTAGAGAAAAAAGCCAAACCAACCAAGTGTGAGATAAATGGTGCTGGTAATATATTTTGGCAAATGTGAATAAAACAAACGCAGAAAAAAACCAATGAGTAAAAGTAGCCACACACTTCCAAATAATGTCCAGCCGATGGGTGTTCGTGAATATACGAGTAAAAACGGCGTAAAGGTTCCACCAATGAGTAAAAATATAGATGTATAATCCAATGTTTTGAGCAGCGTGGACGCTGGAAAGCTATGATGGAGTGTGCTTGCAAAAAATAAGAGAATGAGACTCGCACTATATATACTCATTGCGACAATTACATAGGCGTCTTTTGTCAATGCACTTTGAACAATAAGAAATGCCCCTCCAAAAACGGCAAGGCAAGTTGCAAATAAATGGGTAATAGTATTTATGCGTTGATCTTGATTCATAGTCATAGGGTTTGATGCACAACTTTATAAATGTGTATGGGATTAAATCAGATATGTTATTGATTCACAAATTCACACTCGCATGGGCTGGAATTATTGTCCTTGGTATTCTTGTTATTGTTTTGACAGGGGGTCGAACCGTGGAAGTTGAGTGTATTGATGGGAGTATCCAGTCAGATATACGACTATGCCCACAGTGTGCAGTCGATGATGATTGTGATATAGATCAAGTATGTAATTTGCGTGGACGCTGTGAACCAAAGCAATGTCGTCTTTCTTCAGATTGTGAAGGTCGCTCCAATAGCTGTATTTTTAATCAATGTATCAACACAGGTGCAGATACAATTCCGGTTTAATCGTTGTGAAGATCTGCAAGACAAGGTGAACAAACAGGGACAACATATGCATAGACAACTTGTTCTTTTGCACCACACCAAAAACATTCTTTCATTTTAAGTTCCTCATTTTGACGATTAGTATACTATTTAGTATACTTGTTTATAAACATATGGCTATTTCAATCTCTATTTTTTTGTAGTCTTTTTGTCAGCATCGCAAGGAGTGCGCTGAACATCAGCAATCCAAAAATCAATGGGATGTGAAGTGATTGGTCGTGCGAGTAAGAGGCAAGAATCACTCCATCTACTTGTATGGAAAATGATTTTTGAGAAATGGCATATGTGTGCGTTCCCTCATAAATTTTATACGGAGTGCCTTGGATACTTGCAGTAAATGTCGTGTCGCTTCGAATGTGGAGTGCATGTCTGGTTCCCCCTAAAATTTGTACATTTGGAAGGGGTGCTTGTGTTATTGTGATTGTTTTGTTTTGAGTTATGTTTTGTACCGTAATTTCTATTGTGTGGTTTCCTGGATGCAGTTGATGGGAAAAGTAAAAATTAAGTGTTTGTGTATCAAAGGCCGCAATTGTTTTGGTTTGTGTCTGATTAAGGAGGTGTACCAAGATATCTTCCTGGTGGTTTCCTTTATTATTTACCTGTATTTGCAAATGAATATCTTCATACTTTCTTGTTGGTGTGTGTAAAGTGACATTGGAACTGAGATTTCTTACTATACTATCCGTTGTTTGCACCTGTACTGGCACTTGAACAAAATACTGGGGTTGTTCTATTTTTGCCAATTGTAGATAACAAGTTGTATTGGCAATATAGGGAACAGTCATATATAACGACGCATTCGTCCATTCGCACGAGTCTTTGACAATAAGATCAGTGCTCGAAGTGAGAAGAGGGACTTTTGTTGGAGTGTTTATTGCTACCTCCATCTCAATTTGGGCGGGTGAGACAATGATGGCAAAACTAAGATTGCAAAGCAATAATATGTAAATTACCCATATAGGTGCCATGACTCACCCCCTGTTTTGGCTTGACAATAATTTGTAAATTCATTGAGGTTGCAGGTTTGTGGTGCTCATATTCTGGAATGATTTGAACGGACTCAAATGTTATTTGAGGCGAATATACGGTATATTCATAGACTTGATTCACTGAGCCCGTGTTTGTTATTGTAATGTTTTGCCCGAAATGTGTTTGATTAATTTTCTCAAAATAAAATTGAGACTTGACTTGAAGTCCTAAGGATTCCATACGAATAATATCAATATATTGCGTCTGTGTTTTGGTTTCTCCATCCGTTGCATACCACTCAATTGTATATTCGCCAGCATATGAGGGCACGGGAATTTTAATTGTTTGATTATACGCAATGGTGTTTTCTTGATTGTGAATTCTATAAACAATAGACACCGTATCAAGGCCGTTTGGATCTGTTATATTTGGCTGTATTTCTAGATATGTGTCCATGCCTGAAATATGATGCCCGGGTTTTGGACTTCTGTCAGGGGTGAGAATACGATATCCATGAAGCTGCACAGGATAATTTTCAATTGTAAGAGCGTAGGTAATATTTGCCTGCGTGGGATCTACTTGCAAGTGAGGATCATAATGGGTTGTTTTTGGTTCATAGTGTAATTGTGGCTCAAAGGCTTCCTGGTTATTGGTACTATTTGAAATTCTCACTAAAGGTCTGTCTCTTGCTGGTGCTGCTGGTTGTTCTTGAAAAAAGGTTTGGTTATCTAAGTCTGCCCAGCCAATGGTTTCAAGAATAGTTTGGTTATATCGTAATTGAATGGCTCCTCTGACATTTACTAATCGCAGATATGTCTGAAAATCAGCAGGAGTATCATGTTCGGCTACTAGAAAATATCGGTTTTGTGGTATTGTTCCATGTAATTCTAGACGCTCCCAATCAGTTCGGCCATTTGATTTGTATAATTGATAGTCTTGCAAGTGAATGGTTTGATTCGTTGGATTATAAAACTCAATCCACTCAAACCCCGCATCTGGACCTGGAGGGTCGTAGAGTATTGCCGTTATTTGTGGGTGCGCTATTGCTATTGTTGTGCTTAAGAGGATCAGGAGTATGTATCTCATACAATACGAGTTTGTTTTGTTGTTAAAAAGACCTTAGGTGTGTTTATCGAAAAAGTTTCAATGGTGATTATGTTGTTCTAGACGAGAATGGTAGGTAGATTTAAATAGTGCTATTTTTTCTTTAGACCAACATATCCACCAAGCATTGTCACTGCTACACCGACAAGAAGAGAAAAGCCATAGCCTCCAATGACGCCGATAATAAAAAAGATATACATGATATCTCCAAAGATTTCTCCTACCTCTTTTATGGGTTCATAGAGTGTTGTGAAAAAGTAGGTGAGCACCATATTTATTGTTGATAAGAATGCTTGAAATAAACCCAAAATTAAGCCAAAGAGTGCTGCATGTTTGAGCTTTCCTTTACATGTTCGCGTAACAAGCCAGCCTGCATAAAAATAAATAGCGTATCCTGCAAGTGCAAAGAATCCGGATATAAGATAAAAAATCATATGTTGTGTATGATCTGCTAAAAAAAAGATAGTCAGAAAAGATACTGCTGTTAGTACAATCATAAATACTGCTGGAAGAAATAATACTTTTTTGTATTTCATATGATTGTATTTGTATTTGTGTTTATAAAAATAACGAGAATTTAGTTGCCGACAATAACAAATTATAATACCTTGGCGCAGAATCAGAATTTTGAGGAGTTGCGCACCGGAGAAATTCGCGAGATGAACCACTGTTCAAAGATCGCCGTATTATAATTTACTTATGTCCAAAACTAATTTGGACGTGTTCATAAATTGGTTAGAAGTTAAATAATAAATTCTCTTGATGCACTTGAGTCTGTAAGCTTAATTTTGTTTCGTATTGGGATTTTTTACTAGTATGCACAAAAAGTTCATGTCATTTTCGGTTACGGTTTGTAAACTCATAGTTTATACAT
>JBLKOU010000024.1:0-15333 GCA_047603125.1 Candidatus Woesearchaeota archaeon
ACAAAATTACAAAATGCATTTACGTATGCAACACAATCAAGTGCGTATACAATTACACGAAAATGAACCTTGTTAACAAAACATTTATAAATATAGTTTCTCAAAAGTATACTATATTCATTTTATGAGGTTTCATAAAAATGGCTGCAAAAAAAAGAACAAGAAAAGCTGTACGAAAAACAGCAAAACGAGTAACAAAGAAAACAGCTAAAAAGTCAGTACGAAAGGTCGCTAAAAAAGCAACACGCAAAAAAGCGGCTAAAAAGACTGTCCGAAAAGCTGCAAAAAAAACTGCTAAGAAAGTAGTACGAAAAGCGAAAAAAGCTACGAAAAAAGTTGCAAAGAAAGCTACTCGTAAAAAAGTCGCTAAAAAAGCAACAAAAAGAAAAGTAGCAAAAAAAGCAACACGTAAAAAAGCTGCAAAAAAGACAACAAAAAGAAAAGCAGCGAAAAAAACAGCAAAAAAACGAGTCGCTAGACGTCGCAAATAATTGCGTTTATTTTTCATCTCGGGTACGTAAGTACTCGAGTTTGTCTGACGTTGTTAATTTTTTATAGGTTTGTGGCACTATTGCGGTGATTTGAGACGGCTGTCTAAATGCGAAATCTTCGTTGCATGAAACGTTGGAAAATGATTTTTCCAACGATGTTGAACAAAGATATTGTTCAACAATCACTCGATTTCTGGTTTCTCACCAAGGCAATAGTGTTTGTACCGATATTTAACATTGTCAGTTTGTCTGAAACTTTTTAAATTCAAGCGCCTCAGTATTAGGTATGGTGACTTGGTTATTATATTTGATAGGAGCGTTGTTGCTTTTTTTCCTATTTGTTCGCGTAGTAAAGTTTCTTATAAAAGTGGTAGTGATTGTTGTTCTTCTGCTTCTTTTAGTCTATATCGGTGTAGGATTATTCGGTCCGCCGCTCTATGTTTTTGAGGATACACGTGCAATTGCATATATGGATGGTAATTTTACCCCGGTAAATTTAACGCAATCGCAGCTTGAGGCGATAAATGGCAGTTCGATACGTCAGTGGTTTGCTTTTCAAGAGTATGGGCCAGTATTTTCACTCAATCAAACGCTCTGTGAGAATTGTAGTATTGAGCAGCTATTGCAAAATTCCACAATTACAAAAATAAAAGACGGGTTTTTACAACGATGGCACCAAGATTAGCATTATTTTGTATCCTTGTATGTCTGTTTACGACAGCTGTATTTGCACAGTGGTATGTTTCAGGCGAGCGTTTTGAGCTTGATGGTGATATGTATACTGTGCAAATATCTTCAAACGGACAGACCATACAGCTTCGAAATGAACAAAATCGCGATCTTTCACGGCTCGTGTCAAAGGGAAGTAGAACAAATATTGGTCCTTATTCATTGCATTTTGAGGATTCACGGTTACAAAATAGTTCTCTTACTCCTGGCGAGCAATTTTATCAGGTCTATTTGCAAATAACAAAACAAGAACCGTCCATAATTACAGAGTTTCATCCAAAAAAAGATACACTCGTTGTCGGAGATACGCTGGAGTATGAGTTAAGAATAGCTCCAAATGGTTCATTTAGGGCTGAAGATGTTCATGTGCGAATTCCTACAACACAATTTGAAGTACTCTCAGTATCAGGTTGTGTGCAAAATGCAGATGCCATTACATTTTCGCAAGAGCGATTATCATCTGCACAGACTTGTCGATTTACTGTTCAATTCTTTGAGACTGCTCACGAGTATGAACTTAAAGCAACACTTTCATATAAGGATTCTTATCGCTCATATGAGCGAATAATTTGGGCAAGTCGGGTAACTGTTAATCCTGCACTGCAGTTTGAGGTTTCATTGGAGCAAGAAGTGTATGTGACAAATATGACAAATATTACGATGACGGCAAAAAATTATAGAAGCTCGTCAGTAAAAATTGAAAACATTACGCTCATTTTACCATCACAACTCCAATCTACTGATTCTTCACAAACGCAGACGAGTCAAGATGGACAACAATATTTTTTTGCTTCAAGAACGCTTCAGGCAGATGAAACACACATCTTTGAAAAGACAGTTCGCGCACTGCAAACAGGAGAGTTTCCTATTTATTACCAGCTTCAGTACTCCATCGATGATGTAGTGTTTCAAACACCATTACAGACGCGATATATAAAAGTATTCCGTCCTGGACAACAAGGGGAAAATCTGAGTTCAGTAACAAAAGATACTGCTTTTGAGTTAGCCATTACTGTACCGGACAGACCTCTTATTTCAGGTTCAACGATTGAAGTAGAAGCTGACATAGTGAGTCAATTTGTAGATTCCATTTATGATGCCGATATGGCATTATTACACAATGGACAAATTATTGCAAAACGATTTGCAGAGCAAGTTGATTATTCTCACCGACGCAGATTGCCGACAACACAGGTGCAATTATCATCGCAAAATAATGGGACGCACCAACTATTGTTGCAGGTTCGCTACAGAATAGATGGTCAATATTTTGAGCAGACCAAAGAGAAAAAAATAACATTGGAGCAAAATAAACCCGTTGAGCTAGAAAAAACTGTTTCTCAGGAGAAAGCTGCACCAGGTCAAACTGTGCAGGTTCGCGTGTATGCAACTCCTTCCTTAAGTTCTCTGAATAGATATGTCACTATTAGTGAATCGTTTTCTTCACCTGTGCAATCTTCGGGAACTACCAGAAGAGAGCTTTTTGTGCAAAACACTGAGCGACAATTTGTTTATGAGTACGAATTTAGTATGCCTGATTTACAGGATGAAAATAATTCATTGGAGTTACGTACAAATTCAGAGTATAGAATCGATGACCAAGTTTTTGCAAGCAATATTTCCCAAATGGTTCAAGTACTAGCATCCCAAACACATCTTCGTGTAGTTGAGGTTGAGCAGTCACAAATACGACAAGGGGATGTGACAACGATGCGGTTTCGCATTCAAAATAATGCATCACAACCAGTGTATGATCTTCACATACGGCCCCTCTCAACAAAGGCGTATGATACAAATATGGATGAATCCATTTTAATATCACAGTTAGACTCTGAGCAGCAGCGTTCTGTTTCATTTGTGTATAGGGGTGTCTTGCAGACAAATCAAACGCAACCCCTTCTTCGTGTAACGTATACTGACGTGCATGGTGCGGAGCACACACAGTATTTGGCAAATATTTCGGATGTTCGCTCGGGAGGAATACTTGGCCCCATTTTTACAGTGGCATATAATCTTGTATATGACCCTAATACGGAGCAGTTCACATATGAATATATTATGCAAAATGTTGGCGATACTCGAGGAAGTTTAGAATTAGTGACACAAGAACAACAGCAAACAATGCAATTAGAACCAAATCAGACAAGTACATTCGAATTTACGAGCAGTATCAATGAATCTGCAACACTTTTTTATTCGTATTTGAATCAACAGTTCATGCCCTATGTTACAGTACAATCAGTGCAAACACTTCCTGTACGTCAACCGCCTGCAAATCGAACATCATCAACTCAGCAGCCAACCAGTGCAAGCCCACAAGAGCAAATTGAAGAGTCGTGGTTTTCCCCATATCATCTTGTATTTTTGTTACCGCTTGTTCTTATTGGCCTTGCATTTTATTTGAAGATTACTCCAAAAAAGATACCTCGCGATCGCTCACCTCCAGGTATTTGGGATTCGTTTAGAAAAAAACAATACGAGACTCAGTCTTCAACTTCAACACTCACATCAACTGGTTTACGTCCTCAAGATATTGAGCAAAAACTCTCACAATCACGTCAGCGACTCAGGTCGCTGCAGCAAGCTCTAAATAAGGGTCGGTAGAAGGGCTACCATTGCAACAGGAATGATAATACTTAAAATTGCACTAATCCAAATCATTATAGCAATATCAAAAAAAGCTGCGTAGGGATTTCCTCCTTCTATAATTTTGAGAATTAACCCGGAGACAAAAGAGTGAATGAGTAAAATAATTCCGACAAAGAGTAAAATTATATCAAGTTCAAATAAAAAATCAGTGGGGGTTAAATCGCCTACAATTCCTGCTGCTTCACCGCCGATTAGGTTTTCAGAAGGGGCTGCAAGGATGTTTCCTAGAATTTGTGTGATTTCGGCTGCAATAAATCCTGCAACGGCAAGTCCGGCAAGTGCTCCGTATAAACCGCCGCGTAGTGTTGAGGAGAGTTGTAATTTTAATTTACGAAGTGAGAGAAGTCGTGTAAAATTTTTACTGATGAGCTCCCCGATTTTTTGTGCACTTCCTCCAAGTGTAATGGCATCTTTGAAAATATTAGTAAATTGTACAATTAAATTGCTTCCTGATTCTGCGCCAAAAAGCATCCAGGATTTATCTTTATCTGAGCGTGCACGAAGCCGTCGATATAAATTAACGGAAACATCATTCATAGAACCAAAATCATGAACTTGCAATGCATGTAGACTTGGAATGACTGCGCCTGAGCGAATTTCGACAACTGTTCCAAGAGAACGAATGTAGATGGGATATGCGCGATCTCGTTGATAAATTTTATCCTCGAGTCGTTGTCCAGCAATACCGATAATGAAGAGTGGGATGGCAGCAATGGCGCTTGAGACAATAAGTGAGAACCAATCTCCCCAGAGTAAAACTAAAAAAACAAGACTGGCAACAGGAATTCCTGCATAGACGATTTTATTGAGTTGTTTTGCTTCTTGAGAAAGAAAAGAAAGGTTATGTTCTAATGGATCTTTTGGAACAAAACTTTTGACAAAAAATAAGAGTCCGACATCCACAAGTGTAATAATTGCAAGCATACCATAAAGGATGGGTTGAATATTATCTCCTGAAATAAGTGGCATAAGCATTCCGACAGTCAACATAAACGCCATGGCCATTGTGAGTGCAAGAAACACTTCTTGAATCATTTTAATGCGCTCAAGAGATTTGGTATACTCTACAGCATAATCATCCATTATGGCGTCTTGCTCTTCCATTAAAAAGATCTGTAGGTCTTCACCAAAATCCATTACGACGGCAAAGCGATCAAGAAAGTCAGCAAATATTTTTGAGGGTGAAAGTAACGATATTCTTCGACAACTATTTGCATATCCGAGATTCCAAGATCTGGCAAGATAAATGATTCGATTCATAACATTGGATATTTCACCGAAACTTTCCTTTTCAGCAATTTTTTTAAAAATAACACCTCGCGGAACATTAATAGTGGAGATTGCGCCTGCAAATGTAATAAATAAATGCATTGTTGAATTAATATCATTTCGTTTTTGTTCAATAAGAATGAATGGATAGACACTAATTGCACCAATTCCGATAGTAGCAATGATATACGGTGCCGCAACGGGGAGATCTGGCAAAAAAATAATGAGAATAAAGTATGTGACAATGGTTGTTGCAAAAAGAGGAATATAGTATCGAACTAAAAAATCAGGGATATTTCGAAATCCCATGTTTACGGTTATTTTATGTAGTAACCCTGCCATTGTTAGTCTTCAAGCTTGAACGGGAGTGTATCAGGTCCTCCAGTATTGTAATTTTTCACAATATCCCAAACATCATAATAGTTGAAAATTTTCTTCTCAATCATAGTATTAATAATCTTTGTTCTCAGTGCAAGTTCTGTATAAATTTCACGAGTGTCCGTATATCCACGCATGTGTGCAATCTTATCTTCGAGTATATAACTGTTGAGCATACCACGGAATCGGTGTTGATCAGAATGTGGGTCCCAATCAAAGACTTGTCGCGTAACAACTTTATTTTCCGGTGCGTAATACCTTTCGAGTTCTGTAATTGAGAGAACACGACGTAAACTTCGTCCATTCTGGTTAATTGCCATTTGAATGAGGCAAATGTTTAAGTTATCGATAAAGGAAATTGGAATATTAATAGGGTGTCCTGTTAAACGCTGAATCATAGACGTAACGCTTCCTGCGTGAAATGTAGAGAGAACTGGGTGTCCTGTCTGCATGGCTTGAAAGGCAATATTTCCTTCTACGCCTCGAATCTCTCCTACGATGATATAGTTTGGACGACTTCGAAGCGCAGCAAGTAGGAGAATTTCATAAGTAACGTCTGAGCGTTTTCCTGCTTCTCGAGTAAGTAAGTGCTGCCAAACATCATGGGGCATGGTGATTTCAGGAGTGTTTTCAACAGTATATACTTTATCTGTTGGTTTGATAAAAACACACATGGCGTTCATAGTTGTTGTTTTTCCTGAGGCTGTTTCTCCACAGACAAATAAATTCATTCCGTTTTCTAAACAAAGCCAAAGATATGCTGCAACTTGTGATGACATGGTTCCCCAGTTAACAATTTGTGTAATACTTACTGGAACTTCGCTAAACTTTCGCAGTGTGAAACTGGAGCCTTCAAGAGAGACATCGCGTCCATAAATAAAGTTCGCACGGCTTCCGTCCGGCATCATCGCATCTATAACAGAGTTTGCATCGGATGCTGGTCGCTCAACACGCTCACTCATCTCAACCACGAATTTATTGAGTGTGACGTCATCCGGAAAGTCAATATTGGTATATACCATGTCAAAGACTTTGTGAATGAGTTTAATTGTTCCAACACCCGTACAGTGAATATCCTCTGGATTAGGATCTAAAAAGAGCGGTTCTAATTTTCCATATCCGAGTCGGTTTCGAATGATGAGATATTTAATCGTATTATACTCGTCAAGGGTGAGCGCTATCTTCGGATTAATCATGCTTTGCAGTTTATTAGTATGGTCGCTTACAGTGACAATTTTATTGAAAATTTTGAGGATGACTGACTCAATTTCACGAATATCATTTGGTAATGGATAGGTATTTGCGACCTCAACCATTTTATCTATAACTTGCTCGTATTTTTCAATTTGTTCTTCGCTTACACGTGGCTCGATCGCATTATAATGAAAAATTCCATTCTTATCTTTGAAAATGTGAATGAAAATTGGGTCTCCAACAGGATAAATGATATTTGGGTTTTTGACTTTTTTGAGTGCAGGAGTACACTCTACAACATACGTTGGCATAAAACCACCATCTTTAAGCCATTTATTGATATAAGTTCGAAAGTGGTAGAATTTTTTCATTGCTTCATTAAAGCTTGCTGTTTTTGTTCTTTTTTCTGCCATTTTTCTAACTCAAACTCGCCAATTCAATACTAAATCCTTTTCCAGGAATCACCTTAAACGGTGTCATCGTTACAACTTCTCCTATTGCTCGATTAAATCGAACTGCGTTAATAATTCGAAGTAAATTACCCAAAACCATTCGTGCTTCTACATCTAGATAAACGTCACAAGATGAACGCAGTATGTTCAAAAAATTCGGGTTAAGTTGTTCGGGATTAACTGTAAATAAAATTGTTTTATTGTATGTGTTTATTTTTTTAATAAAACTCATTAGCTCAAAACTATTTTCTTTTGTTTGCTTATCATTAACTAATAAAAATGAGAGTGTGTCAAAAATAATGACATCGGAGTCAAATATTTTTTTTGTTTTGAGTAAATCGTGCATGTAACTTTCTTTTAATTTAAATTTTCCTAGCTGTGGAAATATTGGTATGAATACAAGTCGTTCGTTAAGAATGTGATCGCTGACGGGGTAGTCTACTGACTCCATCTGTTCTATGAATCCTTTTAGGTTTAATTCAGAGCTAATGTATGTTACTTTGTAATTTTGCTCAAGCAGTCCGTACGCAATACGTTGTGAAATAATACTTTTTCCAGCTCCATCTTTTCCTTCTAATAATATGATTGAGTTATGTGGTATGCCACCTCCAAAATTTCGGTTCAATTCATCCCGCTCCATAAATATAGAAAGTGCTTTTGCCATTTAGCTCACCTCCACTGTTGCTGTTTGTTGTATGCCCGATTGTGTTGAAAATGTGATGATGTGCGATCCGCTTTCAAGAGGTTTGTAAATATCGATTTGTGCAAATTCTTGCGGATCCCAAAGTCGAGGGTTTTGTATTTCAACAGTTTTTTGATAGAGTTGCCCGATTTCTTGACTGGTGAGTGTTCGCTGGTAAAAGGCAAATTCGTCAAGAAGTCCTTGATAAAAATTAAATCCGTCAGTTCCTATGTAAAGCGGTTCACTTGTGCTTGTCATAGTTGTGTCGGTACTAAGTAACTGTTCTCCATCAAGGTACATAGTTATTGTATTATTGGAAAATGTGATTGCAATCATGCTCCAAGCCTGTTTTGGAATCGTTGCTTGACTCAGTGTTGTTGTTGGTCCGCTTTCTGCACGAAATGCAAGCCGGTCATCTTGAATACTGATTCTATATCCATTTGATCCACTTGATTGTGTAAAGATGGGGTGTACATTTTCTGTTACGGTTGGATATACCCAAACAACCCATGTGTAATTAAGAGACGCACTTACGCTTGGTGCTCCTGTAATTTGACCGTATGCTGATCCGTTGAGTTGGAGACTTTGACCGAAGGGTGCATTTGACGAGTATGTTGTGCTTGTGAGTGTCATATTTGCAGTGTTTGCATAATCTTTTGCAAGTGTGAGTGTTTCTCCTCGATCTTCTTGATTATTAAAGTGGAATAAAAGCGCAAGTGCTTCTTGTTCAAATTCATGGCCAAAACCGATTTGACCGCACGGAAGTGTTCGACAAGGACTAATAAGACCCGCTGTTTGACTTCGAGGAATAATTTGAGAATTAACATAAATATCAACCATATTTCTATCAATGATACTCGAGCCAGTATTTTGTATTTGAACACTAATAGTGTTGTCTTGGTACATTGTTTGCAGTATTTGAAAATTTGTCATTTTGGTTGTTTGGAGGAGTTGTAAACTTTGGGCGTTTAAGTCAATCTGGGTACTCAGACTTTGTTGTTGCATGGAGTAGAGATGAAACACAACAATGAAAAAAATAAGGATGAGTGTCACCTGTCCGATAATGCTTGCCAGTCCCATTATATACTAAATTCTTTACTTACATCGCTCTGATATGGGGAGACAATGCGAAACGTGTGCGTTCCAGACTCGAGTGTGATATTAATAACACCGTAGAGCACTTCTGTCGGGTCCCACACGCCGATATTTCTGGTATCGGTATCAGCCACCAGCTCTAAGAGTCTGTCTGAACTATTGCCAATCCATTGTTGATTGACATAAATTGAAAGTTGCTGGGGGCGCATTTGTGTTGATCCTGTATTTTTAACATAAAATGTGAGTTGATCATTTTCGTAGTTGAGCAGCTCAATATTCATTGCGGTAAGCAGTTGTTGGTTTAAAAGGTCTTGACGGGTGGAAATAGTTGATGATGTTTGTCCAAGTTGGTTTTGAAAGACTGTTACAAGAGCAACAGATGCTCCAAGAACTGCTATAAGCAGTATCATTTGTGATGCTATGTCTCCAAAACCCATTGTTTCACCGCAGTATACACTTTAGGATATTAGTGTATGAGAAATGTATCTGAACAAGTTTATAAATATTTCCATTTATTCGATATTACCGAATAAGTGAATGGCTTCATTCATCATGTAAATGATCGCTTAAGATGGCAATGAGTTCTTTTTTATTCTTTGTATTTTGGAGCTGTTTTGCGACATTCTCATTAATATGAACCTGGGACCACTTGAATACTTGTTCTTTGAAGGTGTCATAATCCTCTCCAGAAAGCATGGCAAGTTCCCCGATGACTTCATTTACTGCGCTAAGTTTTTTTCCCGTTGTGGGTGATTCTAGTATGACGGTTTGCTGTTTTGGAGTTTTTTTTGTGTTTTCTTGCTCTTGCGATTCAACAAATGGATTATATTGGTTGATGACAAGTTCATATAAACTGATAAATTTATCGAGATTTTTATCAATTTGATCGAATTTTTTTTCATATTTTTCAATTGTTTTGTCGATCTGGTCAACGCGTTCTATGAGTTGGGCAATTTTGCTCGTTGTTTTTGCATTCTCTTCATCTGATTTTTTATCGGCATCTTGCTGGCGTTTGAGAAGCTCTTTCATCTCATCCATGATGAGCTGAATCATTGAATCATCGGATTCTGGCATGGATTCAATTCGTTGTTGCTGCGCTTTTTGGGGTGAATTGGATTGTTTTGTTGTAGGCGTGGCTTCTGATTTTTTTTGTTTTTCTTCTTTTTGTAGTGTTTTTATAATGGGCGTAATTGATTCTTTTCGGGCCACCTTATCAAATAAGAGAAGTAATTGTTCCATCGCCTGATCATTTGGTTGTTTTTGATCTTTTGCAAGCTCTTTGACAAGCATGACTGCAGCGTCTTCAATTTGAGGAATGTCTTCTTCTTGTATATCTTCTTGTTCGAGTGCTTTGAGAAGTTCAATAATATCGTTTAAAACATGTTGTGGAGGTTGTGGCGTAATTTGTTCTATGAGCATTTTAGCAATTTGCTCAGGACTCATGTCTGCCGTATTTGTTACTTTCATTGAAACCTCTTTTTGAAATGATACTTTGCTTTGTGCACTCTTGCTTTAAATACTTTTTACATTTTTGTGTATTTATGGCCAGAGGGTGATAAGTGATCGAGGGAATATATATGGTGTATTGAATGAATATTCATCAATCGATCCTCCTTTTGGTGCAAAGTAGAATGTGATTCGATAATCTGTTGTGAATTCTTTATCAGACGATAATCGATATCGAAGTGTTAATAATTCACCGGGCTCAAGCATTGAGTCATCATTTCCAAGTCGAGGAACATAACAGAATCGATAATTTGGAACAAGGTAATCCCATTGGCAACGATGGAAGTCTGATTCAATTCGAAATTCAGTAAAGTTTCCGTTTTCAACATCAATTTCATCATTTCCGTCCGGTGAACCTCTGAGTGTTAAAAACCCGAGGATTTCTGGTACTTCAAGACCGCTATCGTCATGAATTGGAACGCGGTAGATATCTACTACTTGTGATGTATTACTAAAATCAATTCCGAGTGGTAAAATGCCACTCTGTCCTGTTGAAAGGTTCATTTGAAATGCGGAAATATTATCTGGTGAATCAGTTCCTAAGAGTAGTCTGATTGTTTCCCTGATCTCATCATCTTCATAATATTTGAGCGGTTGGCTGGTTTCTTGTGGCGTTTCATTTAGATATGAGATTTCTTCTACCCAACTATATTGCTCATTATATTGTTGCAATACTAATAGGTGCGAATACTCGGCGGTTGACAAGGTTATCCCCATATCGGCAAGTTGAATATCATAAGAACCAGTTCTTAGACGGATTAAAAATTCTAAATCGTTAATTGTTTGTGCGGATTTATTTGTATATCCTTGAATATTGACAATTTCTATACCAGTAACAAGACGTTCTCGCGCTTCATTTCCTACAGCAAGTGCTCGCTGTTGTAATACACTCTGTGTTCGTAGAATTACTCCTGCTGCTATTGCTGCAACGAGTATCATTGCTATAAAAATAATGAGCGTTTCAACACCCAAAACACCTTTTTTCGTATGTAATCGTCGCATCTGAACCTATGTCACCTATATCGTATTTTTAAATATTATGCATTTTTTGCATTTAGTAGTATTTAAATATTTCGCAAAAAGAATTCTTTTTGTCGAGGATTGTGTGTAATTTTTGCTGTTTTGTTATAGTTATGTACTGTAAGTAATTTATATTAATTGTTTCTTTTAACAAACTTGATAATTTAGCATGATTACTTAAATGAAGCAAGTGTTTGAGAATCAAAAATTATTTAAACCCACTTTTTTAAAAGATACTTACTATAGCTTTATGTATTGATTATTACGGGCTATGGGAAAAAGAGGTTGTTATCGTGGGGGGAAAACATTCTGCACGTCTGGCAGAGCTGCAAGAAAAATATGACGCGTTAAAGCGACTTGCACAATCGCTAGATTCTACACAGGAACAGGCAGTAGATGCCAAAGAGGATTCGCAGTCAGTTGAATCATCAACTTCGCAAGAACAGTCTACAAAACCTTCACGACTCAAAAATCTTCTTGCAAAACGAAAACAACAATCATCAGACTCACAAACTCCTTTAGCAAAAAAAGGTCCAGGGGGTGTCACATTTGAAGATTCATTGTCAAAAGATGCACAACAGCTTGATGTTCAAGAAAATGATGCGGATGAATTTTTAGAAAAAACAGCATTCTTACAGCAAAAAATTGCAAAACCTATTATAACTAAGGAAGACGAAAAAGAATTAGTGGAAATGCAGCGTCGTGTGAAAAAACAATTGGATCAAGAGGCAAAACTTTCCAAACAAGAATCATTTACTGTTGAACAAGCACAAGAAGAGGGTCAAAATTTCTTGAGCAAAATTCTTTCTAAATCAAAACAGCAAGCAAAACAAGTTGCTCAAACAGGACAGGAAGACGCAACAAATGCACATATGGCGGCCATGGTCAACCTTATTCGTGATTTACAACAACAATTGAGTTCTGAAAAGCAGCGATTATTTGATGATTTGAAGGATCTTGATACGAAACGATTAGATTTATTAAAAAAAGAGCGGGAATTAGCAAAACAGCAAGCAGATTTGGTCACATCAAAGCAAGGTGTGGCAGTAGCAAAACACTCGGCTAGTTCTGGTTTGAAAACAGTCAAGCATGATATAGAGTTACATGAACAATCACTCAAAGAGTTGGAAAAAGATTTGAATGCTCGTTTAGAGCGTGTACTTCGTCGCGAACATGATCTTATCTTAAAAGAGAAATTTATCGATGAGCAGCGCATTAAAGCAGCAGCACTCTTAAAAGGTGTAGATTTAACTAATAAAAACGCGCGTGATCGTGAGCGCTCTGTTGAGCGGTACCATGCAAAATTACTCAGCTTTAAACAGAAATTAGATATTGAAAAATACGATATTCGTCGATTAATACAAGAACTTCATGGCGAGAAAAAGCAGTTTAAGAAACTGCATAAAACAGTTCTGAAAAAAGAAAAACAATTACTCAAAAAAGAAAAGTATATTGATGATAAATTCCGCGCATATGAGTCAATTGATGTTGATTTAAAAAATAAAAAAGCGCTTGTCACTCAAGAAAAAGAAGATTTGCGTATACAAATTAAAACATTACGTTCTGAGCAACAAAAGTATGAGAAAAAATTGCGTGGTATGCGTGCATTGGAACTACGTGAGCAAGATTTGGATCGCCAGAAAAAAGAATTAGATGTTGAAGTTTCTCGATATAAAGATTTGCAAAATAATTTACAAACTGAGTTAGCACATATAGAAAAAGAAAAACAAAAATATGCTAAATTAACCGAGGAGTTACAGGCTCAACAAGAACACCTGGATATAACAAAACATCGCTCAAAAACAGACACGTATAAAAATCGCATGTTGGAGCGAACATTAGAGAAGAAAAAGCAACAAGTATTATCTCTAGAAGAGCAGCTGACAAGAAAACAATTAGAAGCAGATACACTCATTAATGAATTAACACAGGTTCGAACTCTTTTATCTTCAAAAGAAAAAGAAGTTCTTGTCCATAAAAAGGAATTAGATCGGATTAAGCAAGAATATGAAGCCGAGCTCAAGCAATTACGTTCAAAAGAACTTTCCCACTATAAATACACACAACTCTCAAAACGAGAACAAGATGAATATCGGCGGGCAAAAGAATTACTGCAAGTAGAATCTCAAACTTTACGTGAACAAGTAAAATCGTTGGAAAATGAAAAAGGGAAATTAAAAAAGCAATATGATGATCTTGCAAAAACACGAAATAAGTTAGAGCGAAAGCTCAGTGATCTTGCAACACGTGAGCAGACAATTATTCAAAGTGAAGATTTATTAGAGCAAAAAGAAGCACAGTTTCGAGAACGAGAGCGCTTATTTGAATCCAATGCTGAGAATGAAATAAATAGTGTTCGAAAGTCTCTTGATAAAAAACTAAAACAATTATCAACGCAAGAACAAAGTTTGTTTACACTCAAAAAAGATCTGACTATTGAGCGTCATACTTTACAAGCACTTAAAAGCGAATTAGATGGTGAAAAACGTACATTACAAAACCAAGAAAAGCTTCTTTCAACTGAGTCAAAGCGTGTTGAAAAACTCTCTCGGGAATATGAAAAGAAATTGCAGGAACTTGATGCGCTTAAACACGATGAAAAATCAAAATTAGAACAAGAGTATCAAAAAATGCTCTTACAAAAAACCAACCTTCTTGAGAAGTCAAAAGCAGAATTGGATAAAAAGCGAGATCAGTTAAATGAAAAAGAAATAACACTTTCTGATTATGATTTACAATTACAAAGTCAAGCAAAAGATTTAGATGAAAAACAAAAGGAGTTTGTAAAACTTGAGCGAAAGCTAGATCGCCAACAAAAACAAGCACAAAAGCAATTAGAGAAGCTGGATATTGTTTCAGTTTCCATTAGTGATGCTCAGCAAGACTTAGCGCAAAAAGATCAAGAATTATCTATTTTATCCCGAGAATTGGCACGAGAGAAAAAAGATTTACAGTTGCAGCAAAAACAATTTGAGAAAAAGTTTACAGCAATACAAAAACAAGAAGGAAATCTTATTGCTCAACAAGAACAGCTTGTAGAACAACAACAGACACTTGATGTAAATGAGCGAGAAGTGGCAACACAATTGCGAGAACTTTCTTTACAAAAGAAAGAATTAGATGCACAACATAAGCAATTACTTAAAGAAAAACAATCTTTTGAATCTTCTCGACAGAAAAAAGAGTATGCGCAATCTAAATATGATAAGGATTTGGAAGCTCGTGAGCAGGATTTACTTCAAAAACAAAAACAATTACAACAACAAGAACAATTGTTGCAAAAACAACAAGCAGATTATGAAAAACAGCAAAAAGTTCTTGATCAAAAAGCACAGTCCTTGCAAACATTAGAAGAAAAATTGCGTGATCAAGAGGCAAATGTACAATCATCGCAAAAACAATTGAAGATATTTGAAGCTGATTTGAAAAAACGGGAAGAACAATTTCATCATGCAAAATCGAATTTAGAAAATGAAAAACTGGACTTTTATCAACAAAAAGATGAATTTGAGCGGTGGTCACAGAAAGAAAAAACTCGTTTGCAAACTTTAGATGTTGAGCAGACAAATGCTTTGAATAAACAACGAGACACATTTGAAAAGTGGTCTCTTGCACAAAAAAAGGCTTTAGATGATGAGCGAGTAAAAGTTGAGAAGTATTTGCTAGATAAGGAAAGCTCTTTGGAAAAACAATACGAGAAAAAATTATTATCGCTTGATTCAGCATATGACTATAAACGGCAAAAGCTTGAAAAGCAAATTGCAAAGCAGCTTTCTTCAAATGAGAAGGCTTTGGAAAAAACGCAGTCGCAATTGGAAGAACAATTTAGTGCTCGAGAAAAGCAGTTAGAAGCTGATATGCAAAAAGA
>JBLKOU010000025.1:0-14867 GCA_047603125.1 Candidatus Woesearchaeota archaeon
AAAGTCAGTTAGAAGAACAATATCGCTCACGAGAAAAACAGTTCGAAGTTGATATGCAAAAAGAGCTTTCACAAAAAGTGGCGCAATTAGAATCACAGGAACAAAAATTTAAGCAAAAGCAACAAGAATTAGAATCTGAGTATCTTGCAAAGAAAAAGCAATTGGCTGCAGATTTAGAAGAACAGTATCAGCATCAATTTGATCTTGTGAAAAAAGAACAACATGAGTTTACAACGTGGAAGAAAGAGCAGAAAAAACTCTTGAGTAAAGAACAAGCTGATTTAGACAAACATAAACATCAGCTTGACCATGAGCGTGAATTATTGCTAGAAAAAGAGCGATATTTACAAGAACAGCAGACACAAATTGGCTCGCAAGAAAAACAGGTGGCTGTTGATAAGAAAAACGCACAAACAACGCTTGCAAACGCACAAAAGCTTGAAGCAAAATGGCAAAAATATTATCGTACATTAGAAGAGAAGCAGTTGCATCTTGATAAAAAACAAGAAGAACTTTCACAATGGGAAGCGACGCTTAAAGATGAGCAAAAAGATGTGAAACGACAAAAATCAATTTTGCAGGATGAATTTAAACAACTCCATCAAAAAATACAAGAAGTTGATAAAAGAGAAATTGAGCAAGACCGAAAACATGTTCAGATACAACAAGATCTGGCAAAGTTAAATGACCGTCGATCACTGCTTGCAAAAACGCAAAAAGAAATTGATCAAAAAAATAAAGAGCTTACACAATTGACACATTCTATTCATACACAGCAAACAGCTTTGGATACACAATCACACCAGTTTGAGCAAAAAATTGAACAAGCGCGTCAAGAGTATGATTTACGTGTGAGAGCGAGAACTGATTTAGAGTCACAAATTAAAGATTTAGAAAAGCGCCGAAGAAAGCTCATGTCTACTATACATTATAAAGAGCAACAAATACAAAAAAATGAACAAAATTTAGCGTTTGAAAAACAAGCAATAGAACAAGAAAAGAAACGATACGAAGCTCTTAAACAAGAGATTGAAACACAAAAAGAAGAAGCAAATAAAGATTTTGTTTCACAAAAACAACAATTAGAAGAGATTAAAGATCAAACGACGCAATTACGCAAAGAGTCAGAACAGTTAAAGCAAACATACATGGTTAAATATAAGCAATTACAAATGCAAGAAAAACATCTACAAAACCGTATGGATGAGTATGGTCAGAAAAAAGATTCTCTTGAGGGTCTGCACAAGAAAGTACTTGCGGTGAGAGATGCTAATATTTCTCTCAAAGAAAAATTAGAACAACGAGCTCAAGATTTGGCAAAAACCAAAGCATTTATAGAGGAACAGACAACATTGTTACTGCAAAAAGAGTCTACATTATTAAAACGTGAGTCGCAATTGCAAGAACGGGAAGCACAAATGAGGTATACATCGTGAATATAGATCAATTAATGTACATGTTTGTGGATATTGCAAAGGATGGGACTGATGAGCAGATTCAGTCGTATTTATCATTTTTGCAGACTAAGGGATTTATCGATACGAGTCTCTCACTTACAGATGCAAAAAAATCAATAAAGAAAATAAAAAAATCAGGAGAAACCTATATTTGTGATCAACTCTCGGATGAGGATTTAGAATCAATTATCGATTTTTTATTACGCTTAAAAGAAAAAGAGTTTGAAAGTGATCTTTCCTTAGATATAGATGTGGAAGACCAAAAACCTCAAGTTGAAGATTCAATTTTGGATGATATTGCAAAACCTGAAAAACCAAAATTGCCAACAGAAGAGAAAAAAACGCATGGGCTGCCAAGTTTGTCAGAACCAAAGCCAACGCAAAAATCAACACTTCCTCAATTTGATACAATTGATATTTCGCAAACGTTACCAAAGCTACCCGAGTATAAGCCAGTCGCACCAGTTGCACAAAAACTTGCTGCAAAGTTGTCCAGTTCTGATTTTGATGGAAACATTCAATCATGGATGGAGCGCATTACAAAACGCCATGATCAGCTCTCATCTTTGAATGAGCAATTGCATCAAAAATTAGATTTATTTACAAAATCTGCCTCACAAATTGATAATCGGGAGACCGTATTGCTCAAAAAAGAAGAAGATTTGCTTGAGCGAAAACATATTTTAGATGCAAAAGAAATGGTTTTATTCAAAAATGCGCCAGCTGATGATCCAACTGTGACTGGTGTGGTTTCTTTGATTGATGATAAATATAAGAATTTAAAATTACAAGAAGATCGGTTGACAAATGCGATTTCTCATAAGCAGTTTTTCTTAGAGCGATTTAAATCTGAGGAAAAGCGTTTACAATCTTCTATTGCGCAATTACAAGATCAGTTGAGTGAATTACAAGAGCATGTACAGGCTTTAGATCAGAAGCGAACGCATTTAGAGCATGAGGCGTATGCAAAAGAATCGAAATTACAAGATCTCACAAAATTACACGATTCTGTAGAATCAAATTATAAGAGTCTAAATGAATCAGCAGATAAACTAAAACATCGTATGTCCATTGAACAAGAACGCCTTGAGCACGAGCGACAAGAAGTTAAAAAAGCACGATTTGATTTGGAGCATACGCGTCAGCAATTACATGAAAGAGAAAAAGAGCTTGAGCGTCAGAAATTTGATTTTGAGAATGAATTAGAAGAACGACGTGAACGTTTAGAAACAGAACTCGGGCAGCGCTCTGCACAAATTGAGGCGAGGGTTCAGCAGCAACTTGATACCATAACTCGTGAGCAGCAGCGACTCCATTCATTACAAGAAGAAGTTCGAATTTCTCAGCAGCAGCTTCAAGACAGAGAAGCACAAATGCGCCACTTATATACACAACTCGAGTCCAAACAACGTGATGCGCAGAGTCGAGATCGGGCAATTACAACTCGAGAGGCAGAATTGCGTGAAAAAGAATATTACTTGAAAAGCAAGGAAAAGGAACTCAAGGAGTATATTTCAACACAATTTGACAGATTAGATGGTGATTTTTCACAACGCCTTGCAGTATTAAAACAATATGAAAAGCCACGGGAGAGTGCTCAAGCAAATTGGAGTGCAGATCCGACAAGTGATTCATCTTCATTGCACGCAAATGTTTCCACAATAAAAACACTTGTTCACGTAGCAAAAACAGAAGCCTTAACAAGTGTGGACAAAGCAAAGAAGACATACCAGCATATACAAAAACTCTATGATCAGCTTGATGCTCGATCAAAAAATGCAGTGTATGACCAGATAATATCAGTATACCAGGCGATAAAACATGCAAAGTCACAATAATCAAACAAGTTTATTTGGAAACTTGAAGCAGACGTATTTATCAAGTGAGGTTCAAGAGCTTGAAAAACGCCGTAATGTGCTTCATGAAGAGCTTGCGCAATTGCAACAAGAAATTCAAAAGCAAGTTCATGTTCTCAAACAATACCAAGACAGAAATATGCAGTTTACGAAAGTTCATGAATCCTTGTCTGGAGATGTGGAGAGTGTTCAAAAGACGGCGCAGCTTTTAGATCAACGTCAAAAAGAATTATATACACTCAAAGAGTTAGCGCTACGAAGAATAAAAGATGCTGAGCATCAAGAGAAAAAGCTCACATATTTAACATCATATTTTGAAAAACGCCATAGTGCATATGAGAAGCGATTAGAACAAATTGAGAAAAAAGAAGCTGATTTACAAAAGGTAGAAAAAGAAATTCAAGCAAAGTTTAGTGAAATTTCAAAGCGTGAACTTGCCCTTGTTAAAGAAAATAAACGTATCTTAACTGCGCAGACGAATTTTAAAGCAGAATTAACAGATACCAGAAAAAAGCAGGAACAGTTAAACCACATGCACTCGCACATGGTTAAAGAGCGTGTGCATATAGAACACCAAAAAAAAGAATTGCAAACAAAATTTTCTCATTTAGTTCAGGTTCAAAAACATCTCAAAGAAAAACAACAAAATTTGGAAGTACAAGAAAAAGAATTACATTCTTTTGAGAATGCACTCAAAAAACAAGAAAAAGATTTACAGATTCGTGAAGATAAAACACGCACATTTAACTCCTATGAACAAGAATTACAAGAAGTAAAACAATTGAGAAAAAAAGAACAATCCGCACTTTCTGATTTACAAAAGCAAGTGCAAAAACAAGAACAGGAACTCTTTGACTGGAAGCAAAAAATTCAAAGCACAAAGACTGAACTTGCTACATTATCACAAGAAAAGGATCTGATTCAAGCGCATACAAAATCCTTACATAAACAGCTGGAAAGTCGTGAGGATTTATTGAAAAAATTAGAGCAGCAAATCAGTCAAAAACAAATGCAATTACGCTTAGAGCAAGACAAGCTTTATGAACTTCGCTTTGAACTCAATGAACAAAAGCGCCGTGTTGATAATGATAAAGCGATTATTGAGCGTAAAAGTCAATTACTTGAGCAAAAAGAGAAGGAAATGCGTAAGGAGCGAATTTCTTTAGATAATGATATTAAACGCCATCAAAAATTACGTCAGGACTTAGAATCATTTGAGAAGCGAGAAAAAGAATTGCATGTTCAAATGATTGAATTAGAAAAAGTTCAAGTTGCACTTGAAGACTTGCAAAAAGAACTTGACCGTAGAGAAAAAGAAGTTCAAAAACAAGAAAATAGTGGTCAGGTTGTGCAATTAAAATCAAAATTACTGCGTGAGCAAAATGATCGGGAACAATTACAACAGCAATTACAACAAATCAGAAAAGAATTTGATCAAGCAAAAGAGGAGTTCACAGAGTCTAAAAAAATAGCGGATCAGACAAAACAAGTCATGCAACAAAATGAGGCTGTTTCAAAAGACTTAGAAAAAGCAAAAGAGAGTATAGAGTCATTGAAAAATGATAATTTGCGTCTGCAAGAAGAGTTGAAAAAAGAACAGTTACAAGATAATCCAGAAATAAAAGAAGCATTGGAAATTGCGGATCATTTGCTTGAAAAATTACCGCCAAAAGTGCTTGAAGAATTTGTTCAAACTGAAGACTTTAAGAAAATTGAAAAGATATTCTTCCGATTTGGAATAGGTGTGAAATAGGTCATAAACGATGGGGTTTTTAGAGCGTGCAAAAAATCATTTAGAAAAGGAGCCAACACAAACTCAAGATACGCCTGCGTCTGAACAACCATCTGAACAAAAAAATACTTCTTCACAAAGTGATCAACAAAAAAAAGAGCCATCTAAGGATGCTTCTCAGAAGCAAGAACAGGTAAAAAAAGCACAGCCTGACAAAAATAAACAAGAGTCATCACCCTCTAAGAATTCATCAACCAAACAATCGCAAGAAGAAACAAAATCGCAACCTTCGCCCCAACCAACAAAACAAGAACCAAAGAGTCCTGCTTTGGATCATGCTAAAGAAGAACTTTCTTCTTCAGGTAATGTGGAACAAAAACCCAAACATCCACGTGTTATTGAAGATTCTGATAGCGTTGCAATTGAAGATCAAAAAATTAAGGAGTTGTTACTCTCTCTTCCATCGGGAAATGCAATTGAAACAGACGCTGATGCATTTGTTTTATATGTTCAAGAACAAAAAAAAGCTACATATGCGCAAATTCAGTCTGCTTTAAATATTTCAGCATCGCGAGTAGAATTTTTAGCAAAAGTCCTTTCTAAAAGGAAAGTTATCGATGTTCATTTTCCTTTAGTATTTTTCGCATCACCGCAAGTTACATTTTTGGATTTGCCAAAAGAAGAGAAGAAAGAATTTTCTTTACATAAAGATAAAAAGGAATTGGAGCGCTACACTGTTTTTACCGATTATGTTGTTGCAGATATTATCATCTGGTCTGTTCCTTTTGAAAATACACCCATTTATCAAATTGTGCCTCATTATGTGAGTCCGGCAACAGAAGTTGTGCTTCATGAAATTATTGATGAATTGTCCATGGAAATTGATTTGGATGAATCCGTTGTTTCTGATCCAAGAAAAGTTTTAGTGTATAAGAAAAAGTCATTTGAGCGTGCAAAAGCACTTGTTGAGCGGTATTTTTCTTCTACTTCTCCTGAGATACTTCATGTGCTTGCAGGGACGGTTCTTCATAGAACATTTGGTCTAGGGGATATGGAAATTGTTATGTCGGACAATTGGCTTGAAGAAATTGCAATTAATGGGGACACTGAACCAATGTCGGTTTATCATAAACGATATGGCTGGGTAAAGACAACAAAATATTTTTCTAAGGAGTCTGAGATTTACAATTTTGCATCAATGATTGGAAGAAAAGTCGGAAAACAAATTACTGCACTCAATCCAATAATGGATGCACATTTGCAGACGGGGGATAGGGTTGCAGCAACATTATTTCCAATAAGTACTGAGGGTGATACGATGACAATTCGTCGTTTCTCTCGAAATCCTTGGACTGTTGTTCATATGGTTGATGAAAAAAACCATACTATGTCAAAGGAAATGATGGCCCTTTTGTGGACTGCAATTCAATATGAATTAAATGTGTTAGTCGTTGGTGGTACTGCGTCAGGAAAAACATCCGTATTAAATACCATGGCCTCACTTATTCCGCCTACGAACAGAATTATTTCTATAGAAGATACACGAGAGATTTCACTTCCTTCCGCACTTCATTGGAACTGGGTTCCACTATCAAGTAAATCTGCAAATGCTGAAGGCGAGGGTGAAGTTTCTATGCTTGATTTAATGATTGCATCTTTACGTATGCGACCGGATAGAATTATTGTTGGAGAGATTCGTCGAAAACAACAAGCTGAAGCAATGTTTGAAGCAATGCATACTGGGCACTCTGTTTGTGCAACCATGCACGCAGATACGGCTGAGCAAGTAAAACATCGTCTTACGCAGCCGCCTATTGATATTCCTGAAAACGAATTACAAGCACTGCAACTTGTCATGGTTCAGTATCGTGATAGACGAAAAGGGGTGAGGCGAACATTGGAGTTGGCAGAATTGCTTCCGGGTTCGGCAGAAGAAAAAATTAATTTGAATTATTTATATCGCTGGCGAGCACGCTCAGACACATTTTCAAAGGACGAGGCGAGTGTGCGCGTCGTAGAAGACCTAAACCTTCACACAGGTATGACTCAGTTAGAAATAGATGATGAGCTTGCACAAAAAGAATCAGTGCTACAATGGTTACTTGACAACAAAATTTTTGATATGGACAAAATCGGTCATATTTTGCGTATTTATTACAAATATCCACAATTACTCCTTGATACAATTCAAGATGAAGGCTCTTCTGAAAGCCTGTTAAAAGGGGGAGGTTTGCATGAAGGATGATCGAATTTTTCTTGCGATTATTCCTCCAGCAATTGCTGTAAAATTTGGGTTTTTGCGAGGATTTGCTCAGTACGTGATTCGATTTGATAAGGCATTTCTACAGAATTATCGTTATTTTCACTCTCGCTATACGCCTGTTGAATATTTGCAAATTGGTTTGTTTTCTTATTTTTTACTCAGTGGGCTTCTCACATATGTTCTTTTCCAATCATTTTCTAACCAAGTAGATACCGCGCGCGCAATTATACTTGCGATGTGTGTCGGTGTTACTGCGCTTGGTATCATGTTATTTTTATCGTTGAAACATCCTCTCTCTTTAGCAAAATCAAAGGCTAAAGAAACAGATAAAACATTGTTGTATGCGCTGCGAGATTTATCTTTACAAATTAATTCAGGAAATACTGCGTACACTGCGCTTTCCAATGTTGCAAAAAGTAAGTATGGAGGCGCGTCAGAGCAGCTAGAATTTCTTGTTCGTGACATGCGTGTAGGCAAACCTTTAGAGGAATCAATTCGACATCGTATTACCTTAACCCAATCTGAGTATCTGCGAAAGGCGTATTGGCAATTACTCAATAGCTTTCGAGCAGGAAGTAATCTTAAAGAAGGATTAGAATCAGTTATTGCTGAACTTGATAGAAAACAGCGTCACGATATTGACAATTATGCTAAGGAGCTGAACTTGTGGTCTCTTATTTACATGTTGTTTTCTGTTGCTATCCCAACAATTGGGTTGACAATGCTTGTTATACTTTCATCATTTGCAGGGTATTCAATAACAGAAGGGACATTTTTCTTTTTTATTGGTGCTTGTGTGTTTGTTCAAATTATTTTAATAATACTTGTAAAAATGAGAAGACCGGTGGTGCAGTTTTAATGAAATTATTCGATCGTATATTTTTTGGACTTTCAAATTTAGGGCCGAGTTTTTATAAGCAAAATTTCCGTCAAGTATTATTATATGCTGCAGAAGAGAAACGATATTCATACTGGGGAGGCATGGCGATTTTTTTAGGGATATTGAGCACGGTGGTTTTACTCGCTTTGCATTATCAAATAACAAACACTTTTTTTCGAACAATTGTTTTACTTTTGGGTGCGTTTTCTTTAGTGATTATTCCATTTTTATTTTTTTTGCGCTTTTCTATGATTAGCAATCGTCGTGCAAATGATGTTTCTAAAGCGCTTCCAAATGCACTTTCTTTAATTGCTGCGAATTTGCGAGCAGGGATGACGCCATTTCAAGCAGTCAAACTTGCAGCCATTCCTGAGTTTGGAGTTTTAGGTGAGGAATTTAAAATTGCAACGAGCCGTTCACAAAGCACATATGGGTTTGTTTATTATTTAGAGGAAATGAATACGCGTGTGAATTCACCTGCACTTCATAGAACGATGCGTTTGTTTGTAACCTCGATTCGTTCAGGTGGGAGAACAGCAGAATTACTTGATCGTTTATCAAAGGATATTTCAGATAGAAATGAGCTCAAGGCGCAAATGCTCTCAAATGTCAAGACAAATGCAATGTTTATTATGTTTATTATTATAATAGGAACGCCAGTTTTAATGGCAGTTTCTATTTATTTTGTTGATACGGTTACTGATATTCAGCAAAATTCAAGTTTTGGAACTACCTCGTCTTTGGGTGGTTTTGGTGGAGCGATTACTATTACCTCGCAATTTATCGCCTACGTTTCGTACATAGTTTTATTTATCACTTGTATTAGTGCATCTTTATTTTTAGGAACAATAACAGATGGGGATCCAAAACAAGGGTTGAGATTGGCTCCAATATTGTTGATATTATCATATGCGGTCTTTTTTATTGCACGATTTTTAACGGCGTTTTTTTTAGGAGGTTGATTGATGAGTAACACAAGAGCACAAACTGCAATGGAATTAACAGCGGTCGTTGTTTTAGTATTTGTCTTTTCTCTGATTGTTGCCTTTTCTTTTGAGCAGTCCCCGTTTTTTTTCCTTAATACGGATGTGCAGACAAAACAGTATTTTTCGTCGTTGCCTGTTGGTATTTATGCAATGAGCACAAATCAAACGCATGTGCATGTGGCATTAGTCAATAATTTATTAGAGCCTGTCAATGTGACGCAGTTTGTTTTACAGAATCAGCAGATGGAATTTGAGTCGCTTGAGATTCTGCCTGGTGAAATTGGCATTATTTCATCTCCTCTTCATGTGCAAGCAAGGAGGTATGCTTTTACGATTGCGATGGAATATACACTCATTGATTCAGATTATCCTGTTTTCTATTCGAGTCAGGGTATTGAATATGTGATTTGAGTTTTTTTGAATTGAGTATTTTAGGCGGCTGTGGGACAAAAGTCCCAAATCTAGTCATTCAAAACAATAACATAAAGCCTTTTTCCCATATATTTCTTTGGAATGTCTGCTTTCGCAGAAGTTCCAAACGGTTTCACCGTTCTTTCTAATACTTCTAATACATTATCCTCTAAAAGGAATTTTTCTTTATTGATACTAATTTTTCTCATTTTATAAAGATATCTATAGATATATTTATAAAGTTATCTATTCTGTAATATGTGAATGGTACGAAATAAACAATTAAAGGAACAATTACGGATATTAGATCAGTTGATTGCAGAGTATAAAGAATCAAAAGAGAAGTCTCAACGAGACTTCTGGAAGTATGAACAGAAATATATGAAGCGACTTCGAGAGGCAATCCGTTTTTTTCAAGAGCTTGTACCAAAAGCTGTGGCATTAACAAATTTTAACGAGCAAAATAAAATGGGACGACCAGAAAAATTAAGTCTGGAACAGCGTGTTAAGATAATTCTTATTCAGAGAATTATGCAAAAAAGTAATCGCGAAATATCTCAAATGCTTGAAATATTCTCATATCTACAAGATGTAGATATTAGTTACAAGACTATTGAACGATTGTATGACGATGAGCGAATTCAAGTAATTTTATTTAATATGAATACTCTAATTCGAGATGAATTAGATATAAGAAGTGTCAATTCTTCAGGAGACGGAACAGGATATCTGCTTTCTGTGAAAGAACATTATGCATCTGCAGCTCAGAAATTGAAAGAAAAAGGAAAGAAAAACGATTCCAAACGTAAAACATTCTTCAGTTTTACACTAATGGATATCCAAACGAGAATTTACATTGCGTTTGGAACAAGTTATCGGAGTGAAAAAGATGCATATAATAAAGCCATTGAAATGCTAAAAATAACTAATGTGGATCTAGATTCAATAAGGCTTGACAGATATTATAGTGGTAAAAATCTAGTCAAATTCTTAAGTCAGAAATATCAGGGGATTAAATGTTATTTAATCCCAAAGAAAAATGCAATTGTTAAGGGTTCTCCAGCGTGGAAAAAGATGTTAGATGAATTTTGCAACAATATTAACAATTATTTGACAGAATATTTTAAGAGAAATAACTCAGAAAGTGGCTTTTCTGAAGACAAAAGGCGATTTGGATGGCGAATACCTCAAAGAATAGAAGAAAGAGTCAATTCAGCGTATCACACCATATTTACTTGGCATAATTTATTTTGGGTGGGACAATGACTTTTGTCCCACAGCCGGAAAAATCATAACATTCCTCCAAAAATCGACCCTAACACAATGCGAAAGAGTATATACGCTAAAAATGAACCTATAGTAAAAACCGGAATATATTTGAGCCCGCCCTTGACATTTCCCTTCTCAATCATAGAAACAATCATGGAAGAGAATAGTGCAATCATAAAAATAGTCACTATGGAGAAGCGCTCAAAAAGCTCTAGATTAATAGCATCCGGGTCAATATCTCCAAACATGGCAACAGGACCAGCGCCACCCCCCGCAGCACCGCTTGCAGCAATCGACCCAACAAATGTTTTAAGATAAATCAACAAATTAAACGCAAGCGAAAACAGCCCTGGCGCAATAATAACAACAATTGCACCAATAAAAATCATATAAGTAATCACCGATGCAGAAAGCTCGGCTTTGAGTCGCTGTGTTGTTTTCAAATTTGTCACAAGACCATCCAATACATGACTAATCGAACCACCACTATCAATCTCACCCACAATTAAACTCATCGCACGCTTAAGCGAGGGTGAGTCATATTTTTCTGCCAGAGCAGTTAAGGCCTCACCCAAATCTTGCCCCGCCATAACTCGCTTGAGAACAATCTCCATTTCAAGTGCCATAATTCCGAAACTCGGCTTTATAGCAAACCACAGAGATTTTTCTAGTGATAACCCACTCTTAACATTTGTCGAGACCACTTGTAAATAGTCGGGGAGAATCGTTTCAATTTGCTGTGTTCGACGATAAATCTTGACATCCAGCATAAAATAAAAAATGAGTACCAATACACCAATAAAAGCAAATGATAAGCCCACGACTGAGCCAAAAATAACTAAGAATAGCACGAATAAATTATCCGGAGAGATTGCAGGATAAATACCAAGCCAGAAAACAATGAATGTCAAAATCATGCTGGCAAAAAACATCATACCAAAAAAGTCGTATAAATCATGATAAATCCCCGCTTTTGCTAAATAGTTCTTTAAATGTGGTCGAACCTTTTTGGGAACGAATGCTTTTCCAAATTCTGCAAAAAAACTCATATATTCACCTGTGGCCGGATACTTTTAAACACATGTATGAAAAATATTTGAATCATCATAACAACACTTCCAATTATTGTATACATTAACACATTAAGCTCAAAGGAAACAAGGTTTAAAACAACAACTATTAATGTCATTCCAAGAGACGGAATAATAATGGCAAGCAACATGTAAAACAACGCCACTGAGTTGAGTTTTTTTCCATATTTTTCAATCTCTAAATGTTGCTCTTCTTCAATTTCTTTAATAACAACTTCAAGGTTTTGAGAGACATCAACACCTATTTTAATGGCGTTTGTTATTTGAAAAAGAACTTTTTTAAAAAAGCGAGACTCAGTCATCTCCATCGCATTTGTGAGTGCTTGTTCTATCGGCGTTCCAAAATTAATATCATCCACAATTTCTTTAAAATACTTGGATGCAACACCATAACTTTGGGATGTTTCAATAAGTGCATTAAATAATGGTCGACCACTTGTTAATTTAATTAATAAAAAACGAGCTGCAAATAAAACTTCGTTATCAATCTCGCGTGCACGACGTTTCATAACCACTCTCGGTAATGCAAGTTGGGATTGCAAAATAACAAAAAAAGCTAATAGAGGAACCGCTGGAAGTAAAATAAGTGGAATACCAATTGCCGACATCACAAAACCAGCAATGAGCGTTACGACAATCGTATACGTAATAGACGCCTGAAACGATCGCTTAATAAAATCATACACAGAAATATTCATATGTGCAGCTAAGAGTTCTCGTTTTAGATGCGGGTTTTTCTTGTAAATTGCATGAATAATGTCCATTTTATGTTAAAACCAATTTATTTCTGTAGTAGTTTGCGATAATTAATCCAATCTCATCAACATCACGAATGTTTTTTGCGACCAACCATTTAAGGATTTCAACTTTTCTATTGATATTATCCTCTAAATCTTTGTCAGTAAGTCCTGTGTAGAGTTTAATCGTCTCGAGAAAAATCTGCGATTTATTACGTGCAGTTAACTGATCTGTACGAGGGTCGTGTTGAAATAAGATGTTAGCATCCCCGTTTTCTAATAGTTCTGCAACCTGAAATGTTCGACGAAGCCCTGTTCGACGGTTTCGATTCTGAACTAAAAATAATGATAATGCACTGAGCATCGGTTTTGCAAGACTAATTGGCGCGTTTGTAAATCGCACAACTGCTTCTTGCGCAGTGTTTGCGTGAAATGTTCCATATACTGAGTGACCTGTATGCATGGCTTCCATTAAAATTTCGGCTTCTTCTTTTCGACGAATTTCTCCAACGATAATTCTATCTGGGCGCATACGAAGAGAGTTTACCAGTAAATGCAACATAGTAACTTCTCCCTTTCCTTCAGGGTTTGCCATTCGTGTTTCCATAGGAACCCAGTGTAAATTCTGTGATAAGCGCAACTCACGCGTATCCTCTATTGATAAAATACGCTGGTTTGGTGGGAAAAAGTTTGATAATACATTAAGCATTGATGTCTTTCCTGAACCCGTACCACCGACAATGATAACAGAAAGTTCATTTTCAATTGCCAGCCACACCATTGCCGCTGCGTAATACGACATTGTCCCGCGTTTTAAAAAATCCGTAATCGTCCAAGGATCTTTGGAAAACTTACGAATCGTCATCGTGTTTCCAAAACTGGAAACCGGTTTCAATGTTGCGTTGACACGATCACCAGATAATAAGTGTGCGTCCATTAAAGGAGAAAGAAGTGTAATTTCCTTGTTTACATCACGCCCGATCATCGTCGAATAATGACGAATTTGTTTATCTGAGCTTACCGTGATATTTGTTTTACACCAACCAAATTGTTTATGATAGACCCAGATCGGCTCATGCGAACCATTGACAACAATCTCTTCTAGATGTTCATCATGTAGCAACAATTCTAAATCACCCAGTCCCAAATCCTGGGAAAGGATGTAATTCATAAGCATTTTTTCGGTTCGCTCATCAATACCTGGGAAATATTTTATCAGAAGTTTTTTCACTTCTGCTGAAAAACGCGATTTAATCTGCTCAATTTCATCATTTTCATCGAAGCGTACATTTCCTAAATTTACGCTTGAAATAAATTCTTCACGAATTTTCTCCAAAATAACTTTGGTCATTTCACTAATATTTGCAATCGATGAGAAATATTGTGGAACAAACTCCTCATCAGTATTTGCAATTTCTATAGTAACAACAACATCATTTAATGATACTGAATACGTCGCTAAAACCTCTTTTTTCATTTTTTCCCCTTATATACAATTTTTTTGTAAATCTTGTTTTGCCGCTAATAACTGGGCGCGAATTTTATTTGCTTTTTGCTCAATCTCATCACTATGATTTTGAGAATACGGATCAGGATGTGATGGCATTTCATGGAAAGGTTGATTGTGAGAGTGCATATGATCAGAATAGATTGGTCGATTTTCTTTTGGCGTGTCTTCATGATGGCCTTTGAGTAAGAAATTATGCACATCAGAGACTTGCGAATTACCTTTTTGAGGAGTTATTGGTTTGTCAGCCTTCGGTTCTGGTTTAGGAGCGCTTGGCTCTAAGGACGGGAGTGCTGGCGCAGTATCTGACTTGTGTTCAACTGCAGGTTTGGGTTGCGATATAGGAGGAGCAGGTTGTGGAGAAGGTGCAGGTGGTTTTTGTTCGACTGCTGGTTTAGGTTGCGATATAGAAGCGACAGGTTGTGGAGAAGGTGCAGGTGGTTTTTGTTCAACTGCAGGTTTGGGTTGCGATGGCGGAGTAGCGGATTGTGAAGAGGAAGCAGGTGGTTTTTGTTCGACTGCTGGTTTAGGTTGTGATATAGGAGGAGCAGGTTGTGGAGAAGGTGCAGGTGGTTTTTGTTCGACTGCTGGTTTAGGTTGAGATATAGGAGGAGCAGGTTGTGGAGAAGGTGCAGGTGGTTTTTGTTCGACTGCTGGCTGAGAAGGCTGTTTAATTGG
>JBLKOU010000026.1:0-14703 GCA_047603125.1 Candidatus Woesearchaeota archaeon
AAGCTCGTATGAAGATGCAAAATTACTTTTTCATTATACTTTTAGTGCTCGGCTTTCTCGTTTTGAGTGGTTGTGATTTTTCCATGAGTTCTGCGAGCGAGTCAACTGATGAGGAAAAATATATTTGCCAAGTTGATGAGGACTGTGTTTTAGTAAGCTTAGATGTGTCGTGCACGATTTGTGATGCGTGTGGTGTAGATTATGCGCGTGATGAATATGTGGCTGTTAATAACGATTGGTTTATAGACTATGCGGATAAGCAAAGACTTGAAAATTGTGATGAGGAATTTGTGAATTGTTACTTAAATGATTTTGAGCCATTCCAGGATTGTGGTTCTTATCGGATTTGCCCGGAATGCGCTGAAGAACATAAAAATACCCATATTGAAGCTCAGTGTGTTTCAGGTACTTGTCAAAAAATGACGACATGATTTTACTAAATACCTTAGTTACTGTTTTTTAGTAAGCGATGGCTGATGTAGAGTTTAAGGTGAAGATTGTGTGAGTTTTATGGGGTGCTTCTCTCATTCGCAAAGCTTTTTAGTAATGCTCAGTAGCAGTGTTTTCAAATAGCTTCGAACAACAAACTTTTGTAATTTAATTATTATGAGTCAAAAAGAAGGGCGTGTGGTTATTGTGCTAGTATTATTGGCAGAATTCTTATTGTATAGTACTTGATTGCTGGAAAACATTTGTATTTGCATCAAAGTAGAATAATTTTTTACACAACCGACTAAAATAGTCGACGACATTAATTTCGCATAACTCGGCGATTTCACGACAGTTGTCAAGTTTGCAAAATCAGAGCTGCATGAATCGCTCTGATTTTTGATTTTACGCCAAGGAGTTATGCTTTTCTTTTGCCGCTAACTAAAATAACAAAACCTTTATAAATAAAAATTCATAAATTTCTCCTACAGGTGTGTATAATGAAATTATCAAAAAAAGGAACGGAAAAACCTATTGAAATCTTTGTTGCGCTTTTTATCATATTAGCGGTGGCAATGTTGTTACTAAACATGTTTCGAGATCAGATTTCTGATAGAACAACGCAGTTAAGTGAGTATGAGGCGCAAGCGCGACTCGCGGAAGAATTGTCCGATGCTCGGTCGTCATGTCAAAACTTGTGTACACAGGCGGTTGCTGGACGATGTACAGAATTGTCTCAGGCAAGATTTTGTATGCAAAAAATTCAGGGTGGTCTGGATCTAAATGGTGATTCCATTATAGGCGGTGTGGATGAGCAATTATTAGCTGGAGTTGCAATTTGTGAAGATGGAATTTACTGTCCGATGCTTATAGAGTGTAATTGCGGGAAGCAATTGACAATGCAAAACTGTCGTGAAGTGCTCTGTTCATATTGGTACAGTCAGGGAATGGACTCTGACGCAGCAAATGCTCGATTAGAATCAACATATAACGAAGGTACTTGTAACTTAGGTGATCATGAAAACAGCTGGATAAGCTTATATTTCGAAGAAGGTCTCTCTTGCTTTTTTAATGGGGATGGAGGCGATTAAGACGTTTACCTCATTACTTTTTTAGAATAATGGAGATTCATGGAACAATCAGTTTGGTTTATTTATGCAGTGCTTGCTGCTATGGTGATGCTTGGAGTAGTTATAACTATCAGCGTTCAACATAGTGATCAATTAAAATTAGGTCGCTCCGATCGAGTCGCTGATCAGCTCGTTTCCGCGTGTAATTTTGTTTGTCGCTCAGAAGGTGGGACACAACGTTTTCAGGATGTTGATTTTCCTTCCGGATTAGTCCTTCGTGCTCATGCAAATCAAATATGTACAACGTACGATCAGCGTCAAGTTTGTCGTGTTTGTGATTGTTCTTTGTCAGATTACACGTTAGATTTGTCTACTCCACAACACCTTCATATGTTTGATATACATACCTTTCGTTGTTTAATTGCAAAACAAAATGAGACCATTACACTCGATTGCCAAGGCTGAAGCAAGTACATATATTATTCTTTGGATTATGTCATTAGTTGCAACACTTGTTGCGGTTGGGTGGTATGTGGAGAATGTTCGTCCCTATAATGTAGAGGCTCGTGCTATTCAAGATGATTTAGTTCGTATTGAAAACACGATTAACACCGCTTGTTTAGAGAATCGATTGTTTTTGAATGCGACATTGTATTTTTCGTTGCAACAAGGTGAGTTAAGAATTCAAAATACGGGAGCGTGTATAGAGCATCAATTTGAACTTTGTACGCGTTTTATTTGTGCGACTGGTGTTGAGAAAAATATAAGTCTTGAACGATTAGAACCGATATCCGTAATAAAAGAAAATGGTGCTATTTCGATTTCATAAAAAAGGTATTTATGACACAGTGACGTTATTTTTGTTCATTGTAGTTCTTTTAATCGTGTTATTAGGTATGTTGGGTTTTGGTCAATTATTACTGTTTATAGAAAGTTCACAAATTACACAGGAGCGCCAATCTCTTGATTTTGCTGCAAAGAAAAATGAATTTCTTTCATGTTATGGTGCAAATTCTCGTGTGGATAGCACACGGTTAAGTAACGATTGTTCAGTTGATTTTGAATATGAGTTCACGGTATTACCGACACAGGCGTGTGATGATATTTCCAATCCTTTGCTTATTTCTCAGGATTTTGTTCCTGATAGTTTTCTTCCTCAAGGTGTTTTTACCGTTCCATTTATAAATCAAACAAACTCTATAGTTTGTGCAGGGAGGCTTGTGGTTCAATGAAAGTTGTCGAGGACATTGTTGCAGTGGTGATATTATTAACGAGTTTTTTATTTATTTCATTACTTGTTCTCTCTGTGCAAACAGATAGGCTCATGACTGAGACACAAATTCATGAAATGACAGAACAACAGCAACGATTTGACTCGGATATGAGTACAATTCTCGCTTTAACACAGGTGCAAACAAATCGTTCTTTTGGAGATTTATTGGCTCTATATGTGGCGGAGAATCGGTTACGTCCGATGGATGCTGAAGAGTTTATTTATGGGTCGCAACCTGTGCAATTGAAAAGTGAATTTGAGCGAATTTTTAATGCCGCATACGGTGAGGGAAATTATTATTTAGAGGTTGAGGATGTATTATCCAATCTGACTATTCATTTTCTCATAGACGGAACTGATAGTATGGAGCCGATTCGTTTGCAGTTGGGTGAAATTTTGCGAGACCTTATAGATCAGTTTGAAGAACAAGACAGGGATATTACGCCTCAAGTCAATATTCTTTCACAAAATGAAACGATTTGTGATATTTATGATGACGACACTGGGAGAGAAATTGCATGCCAATCATTTATTTATAATCAACTATTTCATGCAAATTATACGCATTTTCGACCATACTTTGTTCCTAGTGAATTACTCACCCCTGAAGAGTATTTTACGAATAAGACAAGACTCCCTCCGAACGAGTATAATATTTCTTCGACGAGAATTGAATTTTTGCAGCCTCGTCAACATGTGTTTTTTAGAACAAATTTTACCCATACTATCACATTCACACATGATGATGGGTTACAAACTAGAATTACTCAAGGGAGTAATAATATTACTGCGCGATTAAGTGGACATGCGTATTTTGAAGCGCCAGTAACTATAGATTCTAATAATATGCAGGTATTTTTGACACAAAATGCGATAATTATTCAATCTCGAAATAATGAGACTGTTCGTATTCCTTTTGCCAAAGAGAATGTGAGCATTAGTAATATTACTTTTGGTGAGACGAGTCAGGTTCCCTCTAAATTTTATGAAATTGGTGGATTTCAAACACAAACATTGTATAATACGCACCCCATTGAAGAGTCGAATAGAGATATTGCTTTGGCAATGGCACATTTAATTGAGCGAAATTCGACACAAGCGATGGCATTTATTCCAATTAGTGATGATATCCCGACGACTTCTCTTCCTAAGTCAGTTTTTGATCAATATCCTCAGTATGAATTTAACTCGAGTCCTGCAGCTCGTGCGTCTTATTCCCGATTTCAATTTCAAACATACTGTAGCGATGATTGTCCGGACGACCGTGCCAAAAGGAGTATTTTACAGTTAAATGCTACTATGAATCATTATGTGGGTATTTATCGAAGTTTTCCTGTTTTTTTTCAAAGAACCTCCCAAGAACACTGTGATTTTGCTCCGGGCGGGTGGACGCCAAATCCGAGAATACTTCATGAGTACTGGAAGGATTATGCTTTAACGCCTATAGATGGAGACAATTTATTTAATATTATCGACGTTCAGTATAATGAACAAAACGAACAGTTTTGCGCTCTAGTGTCTACTGAAGATAAACAATTATGTCCGGGATGTCGAACGCATGTGAGCTCTGAGAGTATGATTAACAATACAAAAATATGCCCTCATTTTGATTGTATGCAACAAGGTGATAGGTTGTTCAAGTTATTGGCAGGGCTGTCAGGTTCTGAGTCATTTACGATAACTGGTTCAATTTCGGGTAATGGAGATGAATTAGTTTATAGTATTAATTTAGCCATCGAAAGTATATTAGATGATCCTATTTTTGAAATAGGTCAGCGAAGAGATGATGTAGAAACATTTAGTTTTTCTCGGGAGTTTATCAGTCGGTCTGCAAATGTAAATACGACTCGCATAATTTTGCATGTCTATGATCGACCCGTCTTTGGAATATCTGGTTTAACAAGAGTCATACCTGAACATAGTGTTGATGTGAGTCCTGAAAAAGCTCTTGTGGATGAAAATGTCACATTTTCATGGTTTGCAAATACGAGTGATCAGGTTCGTCTTGAGTTCTTTAATGAGTCAAATGAAAAAATATATGAGTTGGATAATCAACTAAATGTTTCTCAACATAATATGACCTTTTCATCTCCGGGTGCATATTTTGCACGGTTGTATGTGCGAACAGGTTTTTCGGTTCATGAAGATTCTGTGGTTTCTTCGTCTGTCCATGTGTTTGAAACGGACATTCCGCAAATCATTAATTTTTCGCGAACTCCGTCAGGTAATATAACCGGGGAATTAACTGTTCATGCCAATGTTTCATATATGCATGAGATTGACACTGTTCTTGCAAGAATTGGAAATACGTCTGATTCAAACCTTCAAAATTTTACTCTGCAAAGCTCATCTCATCCGCTTGCATTTCATTCATCGTATACGGGGAGTGGATGGCTGTTGCCGGCGATTCCGGATGGAGACTATTTTGTGGAATTGGTTGTCAATGATACGCAAGGAAACCAAAACCGTTCGGATAAATTAGAATTTACATTTGAGCGTGCGTTTACTATTGGCGATGTTGAGATTGGTGGAAGTATAGATGAACCGGTTTCGAGAGATCTACCGGTCTCATTTAAAGTGCATAGTCTATATGAAACCGTTGCACAAGCAAACGCGACGATTTTTAATGAATCGAATGAAATAGTGGAAAAAATTGATTTGAGTACTGGAGAATCTTTAACATTTCACGCAGATTTTGAACAAATGTCAGAAGATGACTTCGAAGAAATATCTAGAATCTTAAGTATTCATAAACTACCGCAAGGGAATTATACTTTAGAGGTTGTTGTAGTAGGAAGTCACGGTTCAAAAGCAAATTTTAGTCGCCAATTTCGAATTCAACGATCTCTAGAAACAACTAACATTAATATTCCAGAAGAAGTTTCGACAACTATTGACATAGGATTAGAGTTTGATGACGATACGGTTTCAGAGGTGAAGATTTCTGTTAAAGATTCGGAGGGAAATCTTTTACGCGAACTTGATGATTTTCCTGATCTTAATTCCATTTCCATTCCGCTCGGTCGAGATACTCCTCATGGTGATTATGAGATTACTATAACTATAACAAATGATGCTGGGGAGACTCATCAAGAAACGAAAACTATTACAGTACCAAAAACACAAGTCAGAATACTCTTTGTCCCACTTGTTGATACGAGTCAAAGCAGTCGGTTAACTGAGAATTATTTTAATCAAAATTACGAGGCGACGATCGCGGAGTTTTTTGCTGTTACGCAGCTAAGTGCTTGTCCTGAACAGATTGCTAAAGATGTTGTTCCTTTTGAAGATCATTTGATGTATAGTAGTAGAAGGAGTTGTGAAGATCTTGTGACGCGAATTTGGAGTCATTTAAATGAGATCGGATATGATCATGCGAAAACATCTTATGATGCGATTTTATTTTTGACAAGAACGGATGATTATGTTTGTCAGATAACTAATGAATTTAATCAAGTAACTGGTTATGCGCTCGGGTTCATGGTGTCGGATTCGCCTCTTGTTGTTTCGCCAATTAATCAAGTTGACACTGTGAGCCATGAACTGGGTCATTTACTAGGAGGATTTTTTGAAGAGTACTGTTCGATGGGTCAGGGTCATACCACAACGGCCTTTGCATGTAACAATCATCCTGCGAGTTATAATCCGAGAAGTCAAGTTATGAGTGAGCGCCTGAGAAATAACTATCCTGCAAATCTATTAGATGCGGATGAGTATTATTGTAATCCGGGATATTTTCATGATCAAGCATCGCTTATTCAAAGATTACCGGATGGCGATCCTCGCCCTGGAAGTATAGATTTACTAAATAATCCAAAACAATGTTGTTTTGAACAATGTACAGGTTGGAGAACACATGTTTGTTGCATAGGTAATGTCGTCGAGCAAGATGGTAATGTTCATCTATCAATAATGAGTGCGGGTGGCGCACATAAATACGTACAGGGAGCGGTGAAAAAGCGAGTATTTACACCGCAACAAAAAAATATATTACAGGAGATTGAGTATTTACAATGTATAGAATAAAATTAGTATTGACATGTATGCTTTTTGCAAGTTTACTACCGATAAGCTTTGGCATTTTTGCGCCAGAAGTTGTTCAAATTCGCTTCTCCATCACTCAAGATGATGTGGTGGAGATAGAATCGGTGCAACGCATTTTTGCAAATCCGAGTCGACCGGGTGCTGGTGAATATTATGTGGAGCTAGTTGAGTCTGGTACGCGTCATTATTTCTCACCGGATTTTCAATTTGATGTGCAGTATGATATAACACAAAGTCCTCCTCCTGATGATTTTGAGTTTTCACTACATTCTTTATTTTTGCCCTACTCGCAAGAGTCTCAAGCAGCAATATATAATGATGGTGTGCTACTAAAAGAGATTGATTTTTCTGACTATTTTGATTTGCCTGAACCTTCTCAAGAACCGGATAGTGATGCGCAACATGATGAGCCGCGTGAAATGGTGAATGATTCAGTATCACAAAAAAGTCCTGGAGAAACACTTTCGCGTGAACTTCTTCGTATAACAAATAATTTTCTCGTCATAATTATTATTTGCATTGGCTTAGTATTATTTGGTTTTCTATACATTCGCGCAAGACACCCGCCAAAAATTGAGCAAGATAGTCAGTCGGATCAGCAAGTAAAAGAGATTTTGACTCAAGCGGGTTGGAAAGAAGAAGACATACGCAAGTGATGTTTTTTCTTTAGAGTGACTACTTAGGAAAAGAAACAAAGCTTTAAATATGCCAACTATATCAATAGTGGTATGGCTAGTGATGACTACGAATTTATTAAATCTAAAAATGTTAAGCAATTACAGCAAGAGCTTGAAGAGATTAAAGCAAATCCTTTTGTTTCTAGTAGTCAAGCAAAAAATTTAGCACAATCAGTTACGACGCTTGAGACTTCTATTCAGCAAATGCTTGATTTGTTTAAACAGGCGCATGAGGAGATGACTCTTGAAGAACGGGAAGAAAAAATACTCAAAGCTCAGTTAGAGCCGGTTCATAAAAAAATAGATGATTTATTTGAGCAAAATAAAACAATTGCGCGGGGTATAGTCACCGTTGTAGAATCCGTTGAGCACTTATCAGCAGAGCTTGCGCATGCACGAAAAAAAATAGATTCAATCTCTTCTCGTCCAAGCGCACCTTCTCCGTCCCCTCTTCCAAATCCTTTATCTTCTTCTCCTTCTCAGCCTAACTCATCACAAACAAAATCTTTATTTGATGGAGGGCCTTTGCAACCGAACAATGCCAATAACTCTCAATGATCAACAAAAGCTTATGAGCCCTGTGATGGCAAAGCGGTATTTTCAACATATTCTTGATGTTAATAGAGCGCGAGTTCCGTATGTAGTTGGAAACCACAAAGCATTGAGTGCACATGATCGGTTAAATCAACTTCAACAGGAATTGAAAAAAATGAAGTATCAGGTGGATGTGCACAATAGAGCACTGTTTTCACCAAAAGAATCTCAACCTTCTTTGGAAAAATTACAATCTACAAAAGACAATTTGGCAGATTTGCGTGAGGCGGCGTCGTCAAATAATCAGCCTGGTGAAAAAAAATCAACTGCTGAGAAACAAAGTTCTGCGGAGTTTTCAATTTTGACAACAAGATTAAATGAATTAGAATCTCTTGCACAAAATGAACATGTGCCAAAAGAAAAACAAGAATTGATTAAACAACGCATTAGCGCAATCCGAGAGCGTTTACAAAAAAGACGAGACTAGGGCTTGTCTAAATTATCAATATATTCGAATGAATATTTATTCACATCCACTGAAAAAACAATTCCTGGATTAAATGTTATTCCTTCAAAGGGTTTGTTTTGTATGTTAAGAAATGTTGTTGAGCTGATGAGTTCATTTTTGTGTTTCTCCAGGGCTTTTTTGAATTCTTCAGACTGAGTAATTTCAAAAACGAGTACGCACAGGCTTGCCCCTTTAAGACCAATTCCAGGAGCTGTTCGATTATCAAAGGAATAATCGAGTTTTTGATTAAAATTGCCAGGAGATATTCCGACATAGACATGAGTGATTTCTTTTTTTCCCAAGAGAGTTCGCTTGACAGAGAATGTGTCTGTGGCATAAAAGATGCAGTTTTTGTCGCACATAAATAATAGTCTTTGCATTTTTTCTAAATATCTTGGGTGTGTAATTCTTTTTTTAGAGGAGAAAAAGTAAAAATCGTGGCTTGGTTGGTTGCCTGTTTGTTTTATAATTGATGCAAACTCATTTGTTGGTTTCATCCAAATACCGTATTTATTATGCAATGACCAGCTTGTAAAACTCATAATGGGATTAAGTGTGCACGTTGTTTAAATACTTAATGGGTGACAGATTTTATCAAGAATTGTTTTTCAAAAGAGCACTCAGATTTTGCTCAAAAGTCCTGCTTTGAGATTCGTGCGAAAATTCGGTTGCATGTTTTTGGATTCCCATCCTCGCGTTTGAAAGAAGCTTTTAAACAAGCAGTAAATTTTCAAAATTTTTGTAAATTCTGCAAATCTGATCTCAAAATACATATATTGTGGAACAAAGGTAGCTACTTTTATGAAATTACTATACTTAAATGCGAATATATTGTATGGCGAATGTCTAAAGAAAATCCAAAAACGTTCTTGGAGAAGGCTAATAAAGACTGGCGTTTTAGAAAATTTAGAGAACTATTCTTTTTTCACGTCTACTTTAACTAAGATGGAAATTATTCAAAGGCTCGTCAGAGATGAAAATATTCATTTAGATCGAGCAAGAAAACTCTTTTCACAAATTGTAAGAGAATTTAATGTAACTCAGATTAGCAGCTTAAATAAGTTGAATTTGCTTACAAATACTTTTATTGATAATGTTCTATCTTCAAACTTAGATTTTAAAGATGCCTTACATTTAGAAATTGCGTCTAAATATAAATTAGACGTGCTCACTCATGACAAGAAATTTCTAAAAAATCATTCGCAACATAAGGATAAAGAAAAATTTTATTCGCGAGTATACAAATCTGATGACTTATTCGATGATTAACGCCTGAAACTGCTTTCGGGCTTTTTTTGGCATAATGACATCTGCCTTAACGCCATTTATTTGCATTTCCACTTCTTCAAATTGTGAATTCTTAGTCATAGCTCTATGGTGAATTCAGTATTTTATATATTTTCTTCTCAATTTATTGAAAATTTGCGCGAAAGTACTTTTTCTTATTTTTTTGATGAGGTTAATGGGACAAAAACCTATTTAAATCATTCAGGGTTTACAAATTGATATGGAAATTCCAAAAAAATATGATCCGTCCGTTGAAGAAGCAAAAATTCGTCAGCGTTGGGATGAGCAAAAACCATTTGCTTTTGATCCAAACACAACAAAACAATTATTCTCAATAGATACTCCTCCGCCAACAATGTCGGGGAAAATGCATATAGGGCATGCATGTTCGTTTTCTCAGCAAGATATTATTGCGCGTTTTAAGCGTATGATGGGTTTTGCGGTCTTTTATCCTTTTGGAACGGATGATAATGGACTTCCAACAGAAAAACTTGTGCAAAAAGAAAAGAATGTGCTTGCCACAAAAATGGATCGAGATGAGTTTATTCATATTTGTCTTGATTTTTTACAAACAGAACGGCCAAAATTTGTTCAAGATTGGAAAAATATTGGGATGAGTTGTGACTTTGATAATCCCTACTCGACAATTGATGATCATTCGCGAAAAATTGCGCAAAAAACATTTCTCAAGCTGTTGGCATCTGGGCGTGCACAACGAAAGGAAGCGCCTGTTATTTGGGACACACTGTTTCAGTCAGCAATTGCACAAGCTGAGCTTGAAGATGTAGAGAAAACAACATGGTTTAATGATATTGTATTTACAACAGAAGATGGAAAAGAATTACTTATTGCAACTACGCGACCGGAACTTTTAGGAGCCTGTGTTGCCATATTTGCACATCCTGAAGATGAGCGATATACATCGCTGTTTGGGAAATTTGCGTATTCGCCACTGTACAAACAAAAAGTTCCAATTTTAGCTGATGAAAAAGCAGATCCGCAAAAAGGAACGGGTATTGTTATGTGTTGTACTTTTGGTGATCAAACTGACATTGAGTGGTTTAAAAAACATAATTTGCCACTTCGTCTTGTTATTACGCCCGATGGTCGTATGAGTGAGGCTGCAGGTGAGTATGCGGGTCTTAAAATCGAGGCTGCCCGAGAAAAAATTATTGACGATTTGAAAGCTGCAAACTTATTGCGTTCACAAAAACAAATCACGCACACTGTCAATGTTGGTGAGCGAAGTGGTCGACCTGTTGAAATTTTAAATTCAAAACAATGGTATGTCACATATCTTGACAAAAGAGAAGAGATGCTTACGTGGTCTCGAAAGCTTGAGTGGAAACCTGAGTTTATGAAACACCGATTAGATAATTGGATTAAAGGACTCAATTGGGATTGGTCGATTTCTCGCCAACGTCATTTTGGTGTTCCGATTCCTGTCTGGTATGATGCGTCAGGGAAGATGTACTTGCCTGATGAGAGTCAACTTCCAGTTGACCCGCTCAAAGATAGACCAAATTGTGCACCAGAGGGCGTTGAACTTATTGGTGAAAAAGATGTATTTGATACATGGTTTACTTCGGCATCAACGCCGTATCTTGCTGCGGAAAAATATGAGGGTACGCCAATTTTTGACAAGCTCATCCCGATGGATATTCGTCCGCAAGCCCATGATATTATTAGTTTTTGGTTATTTTATACCTTGACAAAAACACAACTCCTTGAGCAAAAAATGCCGTGGAAACAAGCCTTAATTTCAGGTTGGATACTTGATCCGAAGGGAAAGAAAATGGCAAAGTCTAAGGGCAATGTCGTTTCGCCGCAAAAAATTATGGAAAAATATTCTGCTGATGCAATTCGTTACTGGGCGAGTTCTATTAAGTTGGGTGAGGATTCCGCGTTTCAAGAAAAAGAACTCATTACAGCAACAAAGCTTATTAATAAAATTTGGAATGCATCAAAATTCTGTCATATGCATTTAGCTGAGTATACTGCACAAAAACCACAAACACTAGAAGCGCTTGATGAATGGATTTTGGGATTACTCTCACAAACAATTGAGGAGAGTCAAAAGAGTTTTGATGCGTATGAGTATCATAGGGCAAAAACAATTATTGAGAATTTCTTTTGGAATTTTTGTGATAATTATTTAGAAATTGTCAAGGATCGTTTGTACAAACCGGAAGTGTATGGTATTGAAGCAAAACAGAGTGGGCAATATACGATTGCTATTGTTTTGCGTGCAGTGTTAAAAATGTTTGCACCAATTCTTTGTTATGTGACTGATGCAGTGTGGTCGTACATGTTTGAGGAGAAAACAAGTATTCATGCACAATCTTGGCCGATATTGGAGGCTGATACTACGCAGGCTGCAACGCTGTATCAACCAGTGGTTGATGTCATTGGCGCTGTTCGTCGTTTTAAGTCTGAGAAGAATATTTCGCTTAAAACTGAAATTGCACTATTAACAATTGAAGCTGATAAAGCAACGCAAGAGTTAATTTTAAAAACTAAGCAAGATATATTAGCAACAACCAAAGCAAAACATATTGTGTTTGGAGCTGCAAATGACTTAGAGGTCGGTGCAATAAGGGTAGGTGTGGAGTTTGAGCAAAGTAGTAACGGTTAATACGATATTGGCACAGATTACAGAGGTGCGTAACAATTTATTTTCGTTACACGCTGCAGCACTTGAAGCAAGCCAACGTCTTGCATTAGAAGACACTTCTGAGGCTTTTACCTTTTGGCAAAGACAGTTGAGACGCGAGTTACTTTATGTCGCAATTGTTAAGCAAGGCTGCACTATTGCTAAAAATTATATTGCAACTAATATGTCTGATGAGAATCCTGAAAAAGACACGTGTTTAACGCTTATGAATGAAGCGTATACTGCTCTTGAAAAAATACAATCTTCCCCGTATGCACAATATGAGCAATTAATACAAAAACATTCTGATAATTTGACTCGTCGAAAAGTTATAACAAAAATGCTCGATAAAGAAATTCCGTCTGCACCGCAAGGGCTTTGGGATAGTATCCCTCGTCACTTAGATGAATTAATCCGCAAAGTGGTTGGGAGAATACAAGATACGGGTGTGAGAAAGTATGTTTTAGCAAGTGCAATAGGTGGTTTATCGGGTTCATCTGCGGTAGTTGCTTCAAAAACGTTACCTCCTGGCTTAGAACAGACAAATTTGTTGGATCCTTCACTTGCAGTTAATTATGGTGTGACTGCTATTATTGGAATGGTTGCAAGTATTGTTTTTTTGTATTCGTTTTATGATGTGAAGCGTCTAGACCGCTAGTTTCATCGTTCATTCTTTTTTCTTTTTAATCATATCCGCAATCGTAAATCCTGATGATTCTGTTGGTTTTGTTTGAATGTCGATGTCGCTTGTGTCTTTTTTGAAGATGAGTTTCACACCAAGTCCTTGCTCAAAAATCTTCGCGTCAGCAAATGTGGGTTTTGCATGGCCAGATTCGACTTGGTGAATGACGGATTCTTTGATGTTGAGCATGCGTGAGAGGTCAATTTGTTTGAGGTTTCGTTTTTCTCGCTCTGCTTTGATTAATTGTCCTGCTTTTGGTGTGATAAATTCATACGTTTCATCTTGTTGATAGCGACTAGCCGGGCTCTTTTTGCGAAATGGTTGTTTCTTTTGTGCAGGTGGTAATCCATAATGTTTACATTTTGGGCAAAGTTGGAGTTCAACGCCCTCAATGATGCGCGGTGTCAATTGTCCGTCAGATGAGCACATTTCGCATTTCATACTATTGGTGTTGTTTTGTAAGTATTTAAATGTGGTGTTTCGGGTTTTTACTGTTTTATAGTTAAAAAAACGATTATTTTGAAAAATCTAGGTTTTTTCAACTCCGGTAGTGTTTTAAATTAGGGTATTTTCCTCGTTTGTATGGTCGCTTTGTTGCCTGAATATACTGAGTATGGTGAACGTGTAGGGGTTTTATTAGATGAATTTTTAGCAAAACATGGTCGTGAATTTGCAGACTTAAAACCGCATGTGCATACTATACGGCGTTTTTGTGGGTTGGAAGAAGTTATATTAACGAATATTGATCGAACGAATGAACGAGAAATTGATGAGCCAATATTGTATTTTAGTGACAACTTGGGTGGATATTTAATTGACGCACTCCAAAATCACCTTCGCGAGGTGTATTCTGAGCCAAAATACGGTTCTGACACAAAAACTATTTAAATAAAACTTGTCAAAATTGTCTTGAGGGTTTTTTATAATGAAAAAAGCAGTAGCAATTGTGTGTGTGTTTCTTATGTCGCTTACGTTGGTTTTTGCCAATGTGGATAATTATGGTGTGCCTCCCTATGCGTTTGATCCAGCAAATGGTCATACGGCTGCGTATATTGTGGTGCAGGATCCTGCAAACTCAAATGAAGAGTTGACGCTGCATGATTTTATTTATAACCTTCCTCTAAATCACACACACGGTTTTTGGAGACGAAGTGCTGGAAATACACTAAATATTCTCTATGATGAGGGGAATGTCGGTGTTGGTGGAGAGTCGCCGACAGCACGTTTAACAATTCATCATGGTTATGGGAATTTTTTGCGTTTGAATCATTCTCCTGGTGGTTTGCTTTATACGATAAGTGCGACGGGTAGTGGTTTTACGCATTCTTCCTCAAGTCCGATTCAGTTTCAAAGTGAAGAGGATCAAATTTTACGCTTAGAACGGCAGGGCAATGGTGAGAGTTTAGGGTTTTCTCGAGGTAGTGAAATCATGCGTTTGACGTCCTCGCATCGTCTTGGTTTTGGTTCTGGTGCTCATAATGATAGAATGGTTTTGACTTCGAGTGGAAATTTAGAGTTGGCGAATAGTTTAACAGTTGGTAATAAT
>JBLKOU010000027.1:0-14453 GCA_047603125.1 Candidatus Woesearchaeota archaeon
TATACTAGTGTCGAAATTGACGTAACTAATATACTCTAGAATTCTTCGAAATCTTCGTCAAATTTGAGTAGTCCCTTCTTCTTGAGAACAGGAATTTGATTTGGTCGATATTTAAAAATAACATCACCTTTTTCATCTCCACCAAACTCCCAGGGTTTTATAAGAAGAACATCACCTTCGCGAGTCCATAATCGTCGTTTTAATTTACCTGGAATTCTGCAAAGTCGCACTTTTCCGTCCATGCAACGCACTTTCATGCGACTGCCACCAACACGTTCATCAAGAATGCCAAGAACTTCAGGATCACGTGGTACACGAACCCGAACTACTTCGTTTTGTTGTTGATTTGGTCTATTTGGTCGTTTTTGAAAAGCCATCTATTCATACGTTAATTCGAGTCCATTTATAAATCTTTGCTCAAAAGACAATGTTTGATTATCATCATCAGCACTATTTCCTTGGTGAAATCTCAGAAATCGAGTGATTTATGCAACGAAGATTTCGCGAATAGACAGCTGTCATAAGATCACCGAAATAGTGCTTGCTATTTATCTAACAAAGTTCAAACACTGTCGCTCAAAATGAGATTTGAGCAAAAATTAAAAGAATATAATAATATAGGCTTCACCCACTTGTTTTTCAAAGAAGAGCATGCAGATTTGGCTCAAGAGTCTCGCATAATCTTCATAGAAACAGATATAAGTTATGTGCGTCCCTACTGTAAAATAGAAACATTTATATAGCTACATACCCTCACAAAGTTCATGAAAGCACATACAATCCTTGCTAATCTCTTTGCAATTGTTCTTTTCGTTGCACTTCTCTTTGCACTGCCACAGGAACATGCAGCTATGCAACTTATTGCAATTGTTGCCTACGCACTTATTATTGGCGTTACATTTTTCCTTGATAAGCAAACATATGCACTTGTTAATGTTATGCTCAGCGCTGTCATGCTTGCCAATGTTAGTATCATCTTTACAAAAGTGCACTCTTTGTATCTCATCCCACTTGCAATTTTTTTAGTGTACATATTCGTGAGCAATATTAATACAGTCATGGCTGTACGAAAAGCACCCACTGTTGTTATTAAAAAACCAATACGACAAGCCATTAAACAGCCTGTTGTGAAAAAAACAACAAAACAAGTTCGCCGTAAAGGACCGAAAAAGAAAGCAGCAACGACAAAAAAACGTTCTGCAAAAAAAACCGTGAAAAAGTCTACGAAAAAAGCGACTACAAAAAAGAAACGTGGACGACCAAAAAAGGCAAAATAACTACCTTTTTTTCTTAACTCTTTTTTCAAATTCTTCTGTTAGCATGTGATATAGAACAATCAATACACCGAGCGATATACAGATATCTGCAAAGTTTATTACAGAAAAATATGGAATTGCAATAAAATCTATAACTGCGCCGTACAAAAACCGATCGACTAAATTTCCCAGCGCACCACCGAGAATAAGCGCAAGCGGTACTCGAAATTTATGGTCAAAGGATTCAAAATAGACAATTCCAAAAAAAATAATTGCTCCGCTTATAATCATCATAAGCCATTGTAATTGAGAAAATAAACCAAACGCCACCCCCGTATTATATACAATAATAAAATCAATCCAAAAAAATGATTGTGGCTGTTCTAAATTCGCAAGTGCAATTTGCTTGAGTAATCTGTCAAGAAGCGCAACAGCCCCAATAATACAAAAAAATGTCAGTTGGCGAGTGTACCACTTACCAGTATTTTTTTCCTTTGACATGTTGTTCAAGAACTGTGAGTCGATGCTGAACATTTTCTAGTTCAGCACGTATTAAATCTAACCGCGACAAAATTAATTCCGTATCTCGCTTTGAAAACGAATCATTTGAAGACGACTGTGACGTTGAAGATTGCTGCGGCTGTTCATACCCACTAAACTGGGGTTGAAATGACGAATCTTGGGATGTCTGTGAAAATGCTTGTTGCTGTGAGAGTGTATCATGCGCTAATGAAGATTGGCCGAAAGGTTGTGTCTGCTGGCTTGATTGTTGCGAATCAAAAGATGATTGCGACATTTGATTTGGTTGCGGTGAATCAAAGGAAGACTGCATTGACGACTGATCAAATGCTCCCGGTGCTGACTCTTGTTGTGCTTGTTGTTCCCCTTCTTGTGCGTAACGAGAAAGAATTGAATCCACATCATCCTCTTTTTTCCAGAATTTCAATTTATCAAACATGTTTTAGTTACAGAAAACTGAGTTTAAAAAGATTGCGAATATTTAGTCGACGACATTAATTTCGCATAACTCGGCGATTTCACGACAGCTGTCAAGTTTGCAAAATCAGAGCTGCATGAATCGCTCTGATTTTTGATTTTACGCCAAGGAGTTATGCTTTTCTTTTGCCGCTAACTAATTTAGTTGCATAGAAACCCTCTGAATCGTTAGAATTAATACAGTACTTGGTATATTTTCTGTTTATAAGCAACTATTTTTTAATGAGAAACAACACGAAAACTGTACTGGAGAGTCCCACTTCCAGTACTTTGCCACAATTTTGCTGCAAGTTTTCAGATTTTTTATCCTCAAGTTTGAAAGAGGCTTTCAAACAATCGCCAAATTGTGTAATGGTATTTCAAGGTGTTGTTTCTCTAAACATTGATTGAGATTAATTGGCACAAGAATTTCTATACGCCCTCACTATCAATACCTTTTTAAATCCCTGCAAGCTTCACACCCACATGAAAACACAACAAGCACTCAAAGAAGAGCTTTTAAATAACACAGGCAGTGTTCAGTTTACTTGCCCTAACTGCTTAAAAGGCAAAATCATTCGTACAAAAAATAATCGTCAAATTATGGCGAGATACACTTGCACAGAATGTGGGTTTGTGGGGCCAAACTAAAAATGGCAAAAGTTGTTGCAACTATTCGCGTCATGCCCGAATCTCCAACTGTTGATTTGGCAATTTTACAAAAGATTGTTGAAGAGAAAATCACAGAATTTGCAGGATCTGCAGAAAAAAAGTTTGAACAAAAACCGATTGCATTCGGCCTCAAGGCACTTGATGTAACATTTATCATGGATGAAGATTTAGGTTCAACCGATGCACTTGAACAAACATTAAAAACAATAGAGCATGTACAAGATGTGCAGACTACTGATGTTCGCCGTGCACTCGGCTAAGTTTTTGTAATACTTTTTTTATTTTTTCTTCTGGTAAATTAATACGAATTGATTCTTTTTCAAAAGTAGATTTACAGAGCAAAATATTTTTTTTCTCACAATACTGTTGTATTCGCTCAAAGGAAGGTATATTTGTTAATTGATGCTGCTTTGCAAACTTACCCATATGTACATACCCGACTTGAGAAATTGCAAATTCGAGTTTCAGTTTTTCAAACCAATCATCAACATGAATCTGCTCTAAAAATTTTGAATCTGCTAACGATCCCACATATATTGGCCCGCATTGTTTTTTTTCTTGATCAAAAATAAACTCGTATTTTTGTTTGTCACATACACTTCTTGACTTTTTCACACGAAAATAGACTCGATAATAATGATCTTTATGATATGAGAGTAGCGGTACAAGCGCGATTTCATATAAAAAACCAATTTGCTGACAACTCCGTATCAATGTGCGAATGCCAAATTCATGCTGCCAATACACATCTGCTGGTATCCCCCAGTATCTTCGTTTATGCGTTTGTTTACTTTTTGAGCAAAGCGCAGCTAAATCAGTTGCAGTTACTGCAACAATGCCATTATGCACAGCATTTTGAATAGCACTTGCAAGAAATGGCAGGGGTGAGCCGAAGGGATCAATATCAATATAATTAAAAGGCCCATTGGTAAATAAAAATGAATCTGCACGCATGTTTGTAACTGTGCATTTTGTATTATTTTCTTTGAGATTTTTTTTGATTGCCTCAACTGCTTTTTCAGACCAGTCGTTAGCGTAAAGATTATGTAATTTTGTTTCTTGCAAAATTCGAATCGCACGAACACCACTTCCTGCTAAGGGTAGAGCGACTTTTGCTTGATGAGGGAGTGTTTTCAAAACTTCAATGCAAACATCCCGATTATGTTTCATTTTTGGATTATAAAATACATTCCCATCCGCTAATATATGTTCACTAACTGCGAGTTTTGCATTGTTTTCTTGAATCATTGTCAGTAAGGAAATATGTGTCTTTTAAAAAATAGAGGTTTTTTGGGCTTCATCCAAAAATTGTTTTCAAAAAGAGCACGCAGATTTTGCTCAAGAGTCCCGCTTTGAGAATAAAGCGAAAATTCGGCTGCATCTTTTCGGATTCTCATCCTCAAGTTTGAAAGAAGCTTTCAAACAATCACCGAATTTTCTCATTTTGCTGCAAGGTGCTCTTTTATCTTATTTTTTGGATGAAGCCGGTTTTTTGGTAGAAACATTATTCACTTAACTGAACAGAGTCTTGGCGTTCTCCTAAGATAGGAACTTCCCCGTAAAATTGATATGTTTGAAAATTTCGTAGATTTTTATATGTAAAGTCAATATGTATTCGATAAACCTCTTCTATTTGAACTTGCTCTGTAAAAACGGAAATATTTCCTTGTTCACGCGGATCTAACACTAATAAAATCGAATGCTCATTTGAGTTTAATGAAATATTTGTTATATTAATTGAATGCGCTAAATTATTTTGAACCACAAGAAAAAGATGTGTTTGATTTGCCACATGCGCAACTATCCCAATATCACTTGCAGACCAATAACTTTGTGACGCGCGAACTTCTGCTGAGCTTCCTATAGCAGGAAATTCAAAGAGAGGGAGAATTGCAACTACAAGTAAAATAAGAATTAAACTCAATAATATCAAATATTCTGTTGCCCCTTGACTTTTTTTGTTCATTTTTAGCTCTGTATTTCCACATCCCCTATTGTCCAGAAGGCCGAGTTATTTTGTTGTATGTTTACCAATGTCTGCAGTTCTTCTTCGCTCAATGCTCTTTGAACAAAACCCAGCTCGTCTGCAAAACCTCTAAAGGACCAAGTACCTCTATCGACCCAGCCCCCTATATGTAAATCGTTCAAAGAAGGACCCCATTCTCCTGAAGGAGCTGAACGAGAAGTTATTAAGTTTCCATTATAGTACAGCCTAAGAGATGTGCCATCTCGAACTAATGCGAGATGAGTCCATTGTGAATAGTATCCTGAGAAACTTTGTTGGCTAGTGAAATGTCCCGAGCTTGCAACTCGAGTTCTTGCCTCTACGTTACTACTCGTAAGCTCATGCAAATAAAGCTCATTTGTACTATCATCTCGAAAACCAAAGAGCGGCTGATGAATACCAAGGTTTTGAATATAAAACCACCCAAAAATCGTAGCTTGATCATGGCCACTTAATTGATCAGCGGTTTGTGAAATTATTATTCTTTGACCACCACTTATTTGCGTTAAATTTTGCGCATAACCAACTAAACCATCCATTTGTACAATTTGTGAAGGTGCAGTTTTAAGACTTTCAAAATCATTCTGTGTTTCATCCTTTATGTGCGTGTTATTCTTGTCACTCATTGTGGAATAAAAGGCATGATGCTCACTCCACACATTATGCATCCCATACAAGTCATCATCAGCAAAATCAGAAGCTAAAGAATTGTTAAAGTACACAAAATACTCTGTCGGCGTATCCGTAGCAAGCTCATCAGCATAGAAATAGATAATACCACGTTTTTGTGAAGCATTAAAATCCCGTACTCCTCTTGCGAGTTGCGTTTGCCCATCAGCCAAAGTTATTCGTATATCCCTACCATCACTTTGAACGGAATCCCAAAAGTCATCGTCTGAGATTTGCGATAAATCAAAAACAGCACCATATGGGTAGGATGCATTTACAAGAGAGTCATCAGAAGAGATGGAAAAGCGATTCGACCAATCGTTAAAGATGTGGGTCTGATTACCATCCCACGCTACAGGAAGCACTTCTTCTTCAATCGTCACTTGCCTAAGAGACGTTTCTAATAATTGACCCTGTGTATTAGAAGCGAATGCTTGAAAGCTATATGTTTGTGGTACTAAATTACTAAATGTCCGTTCATAATTATCTGCAGAAGCATTATATAAAGATTGAATTTCTGATTCTGAGAGTGCGCGATTAAAAATCATCACTTGGTCAAGTGAGCCTGAGAAGTACGTTTCCCACACAGTCCCCGGAAGATGACGACCTAACTCTAATGGTGTTTCTGTTTCGCTCATTCTTTGATAACTGCTGCCAATAAATGTTTCTGAAGATACTAGTTGCCCATCCACATACAACTCTAGTTCTGCCGTCAAAGGGTCGCCACCTGGATGAACAACTGCCACATGCTTCCATTGACCTAAATAATTTGTAAAAGGTTCATCAGCAATTGTTCTTGCCCAGTTATTTACACCATCTCCTGCAGCCCCATCGATTCTATCAAGGCGTAAGATGCCCTCAGTTGTAACGAAAAACCGATATTCTCCGCCTTGACCAACATGCGTTGTAATATCATGTTTTTGTAATATGTAATTGTTGCTGTCATCTGATGCAATATTAATCCATGCACTCATAGTAAAAGGCAATTCTTGCGAACCCTGTACGAAATTAAATTGAGAATTATGACCAATAGAAATATGATCCCCAACTCCATCAAAAGAAAACGCTTGGCCAAACCTGCCAGCAGTTTGCGTTGCACCAGTATTTAAACCATGGTGTTCTCCCATCTGATCGAGAACATGTGTTTCATTATACTCATCCATTCGCCACCAAGCAACTAAGGAATCATTCCAATTAAGAGCGATAAAGTAATCTGAAGGAAATGTAGATTCTGCACGAATAGTTACGTTTTCAGAAATTTGAGTTGACTGATGCGCGGGTGTTGGCGCAGTAAAATATAATTCCGGAACAAATGGATCAGGTATGGGTTCACCCGTGGCTAACCCCATAAGAGGAATTTCACCAAAATAGGTGTAACTTTGTTGTGTTCGTAAATTCATGTACACAAAGTCCACATGAAACTGGTAATTCTGTGCCTGCGTGAGGGGTATTTCTAACTCAATAAGCACACTCTTTTGCTCACCGGGCTTTAATTCAATATGGGTTTGATGCGAAATGTCTTCTATGAGTATTTGCGTAATATTAATGGAATGCAATAAATTATTTTGTAGGGCAAAGAGCATATGTGAGTAATTAAACGTATGACCGACTATACCGATTTCACTCATTTTCCAATAGGATTCTGATGCTCTTGACTCAAAGGAGCTTGCCATCATTCCAAATTCTAAAAAAGGTATGAGAATTATAATAAGAATCACTAATATGACACCTAATAGTATCAAATACTCCGTTGCACCCTGACTTTTTGTTTGCATTTGTTAAAAATTACCTATGAGTAGCAAGACGATATACATAAAGATTCCGAAAATAAAGTAGGTTATAGGAGCCTGATCGTGACGAGGATGAAGTATTGTCGTAATTAAATAAACAAATGTCCCTCCAAAAAAGGCGTAGAACAAAATAAGGGGAAAGTTGAACAGATGCGTGAGGGCGATTGCCAGAACAGAACCGATAAAAATCAAAAAGGGAAGAACAAATTTCTCATCAATGGTTTCTTTGGACCACTTTGTCAAATCTTCATACAATAATGTTGTGGCAATAATGTGAAGCGTCAAGGGAACAAGTAAAATAAATGTCTGAAATAAATTTGTCTGATCATAGGTGTACACCAGTATGAATCCTGTAATAAAGTGAATCAAATGAATTCCTGCTGATCGAATGAATATAACTTTTTGTTTTATAGAAATTTGCTTGCCAAGTGCGGCAAATGTACGCTTTTCTGCTAAATAAAACCCGATATAACCGACAAACATGCTAAACGCTGCAACTCGTGCAAGCTCACCACTGTGAATAATGATTTCTGGAATTAACGTGAGAAAAATATATGCAAACATGAGTCCACCCGTCATATTAATAATGAGCTGACGATGCTTTTTTGCATGTGGCATTAAGTGCGTAAGAAAATATAAGAACAATGCATAACTCAAAGCAATAATGATGGGAAATATCTGTTGTTCAATCATACGTATTATGAGAAAGTCCAGTTTATAAAGAATTCACACCACTTTCAAGTTAAAAAAAAGAAGCCATAGCCTAAAAAGGCTAGGCAAAACAGACCTTCAACCACGTCGTTTGGGGGTGACTGCACAGTTGAGGCAAGAAAAAAATGGTACCTCAAAGAGTACCATGAGTTTAACGAACAATCTCAATTCCTAGCTCATCGCTCATTTTTTGAGATTGCGCTTGTTTTTCAGATTGTGTAACCTGTCCAACTATGTATGGAGATTTTACTCCTGTCATAATTGTCATCACAACCAATTTTCCTTTCATGTCTTCAGTAACACGTGCTCCCCAGATACAGTTTGCATCAGGATCCATGCTTGTTGTTACTAATTCACCAACATGATTGATTTCTTCAAGCGTCAAATCCGGTCCGCCATGGATATGTAAGAGTGCACCACTTGCTCCCTCATAGCTAATATCTAAGAGAGGATTGCTAAGCGCACCATTTACTGCTTCTTCCACACGGTTTGTTGTATCAGATGATCCAACACCAATTGCTGCAACACCACCATTTGTCATAATCGCTTTTACATCCGCATAATCCAAGTTTACCAAGGACGGAACTGCGATTGTCTCAACAATACCTTTAATCATTGTTGAAATTAACTCATTTGCAACTGCAAATGCTTGTTGAATTGGGAGGTTCCCTGCAATTTCAACTAATTTATTATTATCTATAACAATTACTGTATCACACACCTGCCGTAATTGCTGTAAAGCAAACTCTGCTTTGTCCACTCGTGCTCGCTCGATTTTAAATGGCATCGTGACTGTTCCAATGACAATGGAGCCCATTTCTTTCGCAAGACCTGCCACATATGGAGCTGAACCTGAACCCGTTCCACCACCAAGACCTGCACATACAAAGACCATGTCTGCGCCTTTAATAGATTCTTTTAATTCTGAAGCTGTTTCTCTTGCTGCTTCCATACCAACTTCAGCATATCCGCCTGCACCAAGACCACGTGTTTTTTCTTTTCCAATCAAAATTTTGTGATCAGCTTCAATCATTTTCAAATGTTGTAAGTCAGTATTACACGCGATAATTTCTGCGCCTCGTACACTTTTTTTGTAAAGCCAGTTTACTGCGTTTCCACCGCCACCGCCACATCCTACTACTTTAATGTTTGCGCTGCCGACTTGTATGTCGTTTTCCATGTTCGTGTTTTTTGCGTTTTGTACAATAAAATCCATGTTTTTTTCCCCCTTATGAGTGGTTTGTTGTGTGTATCATTTGTTCGAATGATTATGATAGTTTTATAGAGCTGTCGCTATTATAGTCTGTAAACTATATATAGTTGAACCTAAGTATTTTTAAGTAAGTTCGCCCTATGTATTCTTAGAAGTTAACCAATGTTTCCTAACTCGCCAAAGTTATGGAAATCGCCAATTCAAACAGTTGTTCGCCAAAACAACTTTCTTATACTTATTATTTTGAAGTTTAGTATTTAAATAATTAATGGTTTTCTAGTGTGTATGTTTGAAAGATTGTTTTTAACTACGGACGCAACGGTATGGTCTGGGAGAGGGAATTCCTTCTCCCAGACCCCAAATTCTTCCTATATTAGAAGCAGAAGTTCTATTATATATTATAGCATATCGAGCTTCCCCCAAAGGTCGAGAAGTTGAAGTTGACCAAAAACCTGATGTAGTAGGCCAAGATAAAGCAGAATGTTGGCGAGAATCTTCTGTGAAATCAACCAAAGTATAAGCTTCCAAGACGGTAGGCAAGCGCCAATCTTCAAAGCCACCCAAATTGGAGTTTTCACAACTCTCCAGAGCCGGGGCCCAGAGAGCTGAACTAAACCCTTTTTGCCAGTAAAGACTCGTATCAACATCTAACACAAAGTCACCTAATTCTTCGAATTGTTTATTCCCCGTTTGTAATGCGGGATACTCAGTTCCTCGAACGCAAACCGTTTGAAAACTTCTAGCAGAATCTTCTAAAAGAGTTATAGGAGAAAATACATGTCGAAGAACGTACGAATCTTCAGATATCGTCGGATCTGAAGTTGAAGACCAGAGAGTTCTTTCAGAAGAATTTTCACCTGGAAAAAACCATCCCGGGAAAGAATTGGACAAATTCTCAAAATTTATTGCCGATACTAGCTCAAGAATGCTTGGAACACGCCAATCAGACTCACCGGCAAGATCCAATCCATCACAAGTTTCAACAGCTTGCGAATGATTTTGCAAACCGCGCTTATCAGTCCAGTATAATCTCGTATGTTCGTCTCTAACGACACCTGGTCCAATTATCGTATAACGCTTGGCACGCCCATCGTGGTATGCGTCATCATAAGTTGCCCACACTGTTGTTTGACCAGTATGCAGGCCTAGTGCAAAATAAAACAACGAATAATCAAACCCTTCGCAAACAAAGGTCATATTTGCAGCCACATTTGGTAAAGAAGGAGAAAAATCCTTTCTGAAAAATAAAGTATCCTTGAATCGCAATTGACGAGTCAAATCTGTAAATGTCGTTATTTGCCCTGACTGATTAATAGTCAAGTTTGCATAAAGAGACTCCTCAGGGCAATGAAAGCGAAGAGCACTTAATTGATTGAGTGGATTCTCGTCATCATCACATTCTTCCCATAAAAGCGAATTTCCAAACCGACATTCCACCGGACGCTCCGTAACATTAAGCGGATCAGCACAAGCACCACAGCATAAAAATACCCCATAATCCGGAGAACGGTAGAGCTGATGTTCTTGATTGCAATTTGGATCCAAAGTTCCATTAATTTGAAATCGTTCAGGTAGAAATAATATGAATTCACCAGAAGAGTCATTAATACGAATATCTTGACCCCCAATAATGGAAGCAGAGTATCCGTGCGGAATAATTGAATCAAACTCAAAATCATATCGAGAACCAGCTACAGAGCGATGCGTAAACTCAATAATGGAGCGCAAATCAGTTGCAATACTTTCTTTTGTTAAAACTTCACCTTCTTGGAGAAGTGAAGAATATCCTTGAGATAAAAATAGAAAGAGTAGCGAAAATACAAATAAAACTACGCCAAACATAATTAAAAATTCTACTGCGTTTTGTCCTTTTCTTACTCGTGCCATATTGAAATATTTGTACCACATTTACGCAGCACCAATTCTTTTCTGCCCGGAGTTGAGATGTAGTCTAATAAATCATCAGGCGGCTCCACAGTCGTACAATTCCCAAAATACAAATCTCGTCGAGAAAAGAATAATAAATCAGTCTCACCGCGCTGACTTCGAACCGAAAATACCAAATCTCGATTATTATTTATACTCATATTTGTTACCGTGACTGGTAAGGTAAACGAAATCGTGTCAAATGTCCCAACACCTGCAGAATAAATAAACTCGGATGTTTCTAAGATTAAATTTCCAACAGTTATAACTTGATCAACGCCAGCCTCACTTGTTAAATCACTACTTTGCGTGAATGCAAACATGAGAGCAAGGCCAAATACAAAAAGTGCCAAGCCAATAATCATTAAATATTCAACACTATATTGTCCCTTCATTTCATCTGCCTCACCGATAAAAATACAAACACAAACATAAATATGATAATAACCCCTATTAAGTAAACCCATAAATTCACATTTTCAGCACCAGGATCTGTTAACTGGACTGCTGATGCACTCGATGATGATTCTCTCGATTCTGCCTCTTGCGACGTCTCATCTTCTGTTGAAGAAATGTTCTTAACTGGTTGTCGCAGTCGCTCTTCAAGTGTAGGATCTAAAAACGCCAATGTTGTTCCATTTGTGTATCGTATCAAAATTGGATCTGTTTGTGTGTCCAATGCTAAACCACGAGGTATACGAAGCGAATAATTAATTACTTGATTGGGTAAAACCTCGAACTCGACTTCTTGAATTTGCTCCTCCCCTGGAAATTCGATGACACCTTCAATAGGAACAGTCACATTATTTTGAAGCTGCACATGAACGAGTGCCGAGTCATTTTGATCAAAATCCAAGTACTTTGTAGCAAATAAAATTGGAATATTTGTTAAGCGATATGTTACCGAAGGTTTACTCACATTAATGAGATCCACAATATTACCTTCGCCCGTTGATGGCAGATCATGAATAACGACAAATTGGCCAAAGTCAATATTGTCTCCAAACTGTCTTGGTCGAACGGATAATCGCCATGTGACTGTGTCTCCGGGCTCAATTCGCTCAAATTCAAACTTCGTTTCATCCAAAGGATCAAATCCTGTCCCCGGTATGTATTCAATTCGCACATTTTCAAAAATTAAAAAATCCTCGGACGTGAGTTCTACTTGCACATTTGCAGGATTTCCAAAAAAGTATGACGGATGTCGCACAGTTACTTTTGGCGCTTCTTCAAGCGGACTTGCGATAGGCATCGTTAAATTCACTTGCATATATGCCTCTTCAATCCACACATTTGTGAGTAAAAACCGCTCTTTTTCATCTCGAGGTTGAATAAAATTAAATGCATGAGCCGTTTGTTTTGTTACGCCACCGACAATGTAGGTCTGATCCAGTGTAGCAATACGAGAAAAGATTGATCTTTCTGCCGATATTACATCTGTTGGTAAAAGCGTTTGTATCTCAATATTACTTAAAGGCAAATCTTGTAGTTTATTTTCAGCTGTTATTACGCCGCGCACTTGTGCATTCCCACGTACTTGCGAATCATCTATAACATGGCGAATTTCTAAAGCTTCTTCAAAGGAGAGAATCTCTAATTCATACTCATCATTAAACTCCTTTGTTCTCCTTTGCCCGTCAACAATGACTTCGTATGTGGCGTTAATAATGATAGGAATGGTGACCTTTGATTCTACCTGATCAGGCATGTATAAAAAACTTCCAACTGTTTTTGCTTGTTCTTTGCGTAAATAGTCTAAAAAAAATGTTTGGTTCTCGAAAATGTCCGAGTGAATTTTGACATCCATGTTGTGTACATCTTTATCTTCGATTGCAAAAAAATTCACCCAAATTGCCTGCTCCAAGCCACCAATTGTCGGGTTTGATCGGGGGCGAAGTTCTGTTTTGAAGTATTGGATTTCTTTGATTTCTTCAGCTTTCATCTCTCTTATATCGAGAACATTCTCGCCAAAGATCGGTTTTGTATATTGCGAATTTGTTAATGTCAATTCATGAGAAACAGGATATTTACCAGCTGGCGCTTGAAATAAAAATGAAAAATACTCAGTATCTCCCGCAGGTATAGTTCCTTTCCATGTTGTATTTCCCTCCACATTTCTAAACTCCAGAGGTAATGTAGTCTTAAAATCACCCACATGTGCAGGAACATCCAAATTATTTTTCAAAATATATGTGAAATTATAACGATTATGTTCTAATAAGGTGCTTCCATTTAAAAGTGCCGTGACGGTTACTGGTTGCAATGCTTCGATTGTCAATGACGATGAGCGAAATGTAATTTTCTCACCTGAAAACGTATATTCACCATCTGCAACTAATGTTGCACGAACATCATCTTGTGCTTCAAAGACTGCAATGAATCTTCTTGTCTCACCCGGTTGTAAGCGATTTGCTCGAAATAAGACGCTATTTTGCTCACGAGAAGCATCAATTACTCGTTTTAATTGTAATCCTTGCGGGTATGCATCAATATATTCTAAGGACTCTAATGTGCGTTGTCCTGTATTTCTTAACTCCGTTGTTATGCGAAACTCATCACCAACAATTGGATTTGTCGTTGTTGCCTCACGCGTAATTTCTAACTGAGGCAATCGTGAATGGACTTGAATAGACGCTGCTGAAAATCCCCCTAATGTTTGCGGATTAACGCGACAATTATATTTCGAATCCACGCTGCAAGAATCAGGTTCATACGCACCAATACAAATTTCAAAAATTCCATGATCACGACAACTCCCATATTGATACAAACGCGTATCTTCAAAATCAATTGTTATCCGTGCTGAACCGGAACCAAGCACAACTTCTATGTTCCTTCCAGAAACTTCTAATGTTTGATGCGAATAAATTGTATCACTGTGTAATAGTGTTGCAAATACGGATGGTAAAAACAGTAATACACCAAATACAAGTAAAAGTTTGCGCATACATGTTTTTTGGAAAGTTGTCTTTATAAATTTTTTAGCAATTTCAAGGTTTGTGTAAAAATAAAAAGAAATAAGCAATATTACCTTGATGCCTCATTACGACATGGCGCGATTGTTTGAAAGCTTCTTTCAAACTTGAGGATGAAAATCCGAAAATATGCAGCGCCTCGTCGGCAAGATACGCGAGTCCAAATCAATCGTAATATTGCTGTAAAATAACAAAAGTTCGCTGCTCGAAGCTAATTGAAAAACACAAGTTTTTCAAACCCAGAAAACTAGAAAGTTTTCT
>JBLKOU010000028.1:0-14337 GCA_047603125.1 Candidatus Woesearchaeota archaeon
CCGGTAAAATCTTCAAACAGATATAATTATAATGCGGCAATTTTAGAACGGTGGTTCATCTTGCGAATTTCTCCGGTGCCAAGCTTCGCGGAATTCTGATTTTGCGCCAAGGCATTATAATTTTGTATTGTCGTCGACTAGAGAAACAATACTCTTTTAAATAGAAAATAAATCACAATATCTATGAACCAAGACCAAACAAATTCAAAAGAAGAATCAACGACAAAACAAGACCAGCATGAATGTTGTGGTGGTGGATGTTGCTCAGACGATCATCAACACTCCCATGCATCAGCACACCAGCTTGAAGAGATTGCCTACAATAATCATGTTCTTTTACAATCACTCATAACACTACTTGTGAAAAAAAACATCATCACTGAAACGGACTTTCAGCAACAAATCGACCAATTATTTAAGCAGAAAGCACCCGAAGAAGAACCAAAACAAGAGTAATTTCAAAAATGACGCTCACTATCGATCAAATGGCTGCATTTTGTAAGCGAAAGGGGTTTGCCTATCCTTCTTCTGAAATTTATGGAGGACTTCGCGGGTTTTTTGATTATGGGCCACTTGGTGTTGAGCTTCGCAATAACATAAAAAGAGAATGGTGGAAATTTTTCATACAACAACGTGATGATATTGTTGGCATTGACGGAAGTCTCGTTTCCAATGCTGCGATTTGGAAGGCATCAGGTCATGTTGATAATTTTGAAGACATTCTCATACAAGATACAAAAACAGGTGAGCGATTTCGCGCAGATCACTTTATCGAGGATCAATTACAAATAAGTGGGGACGGCCTTACTGTCGAACAAATCGAATCCCTCATTCAAGAGCACAAACTAAAAAGTCCGAAAGGAAATGAGCTCTCAAAACCTATTCGATTTAATTTAATGTTTCAAACATATGTCGGTCCCGCAATTAGTGAAGAAACAAAAACATATTTGCGTCCTGAAACTGCACAAATTATATTTGCACAATTCAAAAATATTGTTGAAACAAATCGTCTCAAATTACCTTTTGGAATCGCCCAAATCGGAAAGTCATTTCGAAATGAAATCTCACCGAGAAATTTCTTATTTCGATTACGAGAACTTGAGCAAGCAGAAGTCGAATTTTTCATTCATCCAGATGAGTTTGAACAATGTCCGTACATTTCAACAATGGCTCAAGAATCAGTGAGTTTATACACGAAAACACATCAAGCAGACGAGACTGATGCTGCGAACACAACAATACAAGAAGCACTCGCGCAAAAACAAATTACTAACCAATGGCATGCATACTTTATTGCTCTCTGTCAAAAATGGCTTTTGACAATGGGTATTGACAAAGAAAACATACGCTTTCGCCAACACTTAGACACAGAACGATCACATTACTCGACAGATTGTTGGGATCTCGAATACAAATATCCGTTTGGATTTAAAGAACTCTGGGGTATTGCAGACAGAGGAACATATGACCTTGACGCACATACAAAACAAAGTGGAAAAAGTCACGCAATTTTTGATGAAAAAACACAGAAAAAAATTATTCCAAAAGTCATGGAACCATCCCTTGGAATTGACCGAGTCTTTTTAACAATTTTATTTGATGCATATACATTTGATAAAACGCGAGAAAATGTAGTTCTTAAATTGCATCCTCGATTAGCACCCGTATTTGTTGCAGTCATGCCATTAGTAAAAAAAGATGGTTTAAGTGAGCTTGCAAAAGATATTAGTACAACACTCAAAAAAGAATTCATGACTTACTACGATGAATCAGGTTCGATTGGCAGACGATATGCACGCCAGGATGAGCAAGGGACACCATTTTGTGTTGCTATTGATTATGATACAAAAAAAGATAATTGTGTTACTGTTCGTGATCGGGACTCGACCAAACAAGAGCGTATTGCTATAGATAAACTAGCACCGTATCTTCGAGAGAAGTATTATGCATAGTTTTCTTTTGTGTTTCTCAATCCCATGAACCATCTGGACCAATGCGAGCAACAAAAATATCGTTATCACCAGTTGCTGTAAATTCTTGTGAACCAAATAAAACAGTGTTTTCAAAAGCACCAGTTACTAATATAGAATCATCTGATAAACTACTAACACCTAAACCAACATCATTACCAATTCCCCCAATATTCATTGCCCAAACCCAGTCACCATCTGAATCTATTCGAGCAACAAAAACATCTGTTCCTCCCACAGATGTGAGTTCATAGGAACCAAATGTGACTGTATCTCGAAACAATCCAGTTATTATGGCAGAATTATCAGACAAAATATCTATTCCCTGCGATGTATCAAAATTTTCTGAACCTTCCGCATTTGTGACCCACATCCAATTTCCATCCGAATCTATTCGAGCAACAAAAATATCCCCACCACCCTGTGATATGATTTCATTGGAACCAAATGTTACTGTACCTTCAAAATAGCCCGTCATAACAGCCGAATTATCGGACAAAATTGTGATACCTCTCCCTTCAACATCACCAGAACCACCAGCAGTAGTTGCCCAAACCCAGTCACCATTAGAATCTATCTTAGCAACAAAAATATCAGTACCACCCGCTGATATGATTTCATTGGAACCAAATGTCGCATTACCTGAGAAACCACCTGTGACAATAGCAGAACCATCGGGAAAAATATCAACACCTCTACCTGAAGGTACAGCTCCCGTTGTATTCGCGCTTGTTACCCACTCCCATTCCCCATTTGCATCAACTTTAGCAACAAAAATCTCATTCCAACCCGCAGAAGTTATCTCAAGAGCTCCAAATGTTGCTGTTCCTTGAAAAAAACCTGTAATTATTGCAGAACCATCCGCTAAAGTCTTAACATCCCACCCCTCATCATTTCCACTCCCGCCCGCTTGTATAGCAAATGGTTCAAATGTCGTACTACCAGAAGAACCACCATTCGAACCTGATTGTGGTGGCAATGTTGCAGAAACCTGTCGTGTCGAATCTGAACCAATGGGTGCCCAATCAATTATAACATCAGACATCGCACCCCCTGCGGGCAAGTCACTCTATATCGAGAGCCGACATTAAGTGTAACGGGCGTTAATAAACACGATTGCCCATCTAAACTCACATTCAATAATCGAATTGTTCGAGGCTGATTATTAAGCAAGAAAAACCCAATATCTTCACCATCTTCATACATATCAACGATTCCAACATCAAGTAAACGCAATTGCGCAGCATCTACCTGCTCGCCTGCTCCACCACCAATTGAAGGAATTCCACCTAAAGAACCGACGACAATTAAAGCGATTATAATAACGACTGCCGTAATTATAAGATACTCAGTAGCAGTTTGCGCAACATTCATACTAAATACACAACAATGTTTATTTAAAACTATTTTTGTTTCTTATCAAACCACGCAACAATAGCTCTTGCAACATAGCTAATCAGAGGAAGGGAGGATAAAATAGCCATCAATAAAGAATATCCCCTACGTTGACAAATTCTATACCACACATAAATTGAAATCGCAAGAAATATCCAGAATCCAAAAAATGGAATAACTATCAAAAACGAACTCCAAAACCACCAACCAGACATTCGTGCAATCTTTAAAACTAAATAAAAATTTACAATAGGTATCCACGCCAAATATGCTTGAGGCGTCTTTGTTTTTTTTGCTAAGGTATAATAAATCCACGCAGTATACAAGTGTAATAACAAAAAAACACCACTTATGATTACAAACAACAAAAACAACTCACGCAATGTAACACTTTGCAACCAATTTATGTACCAGTCAATCATTTTGTATTCTCTCTTTTAGTTTATTTATTTTCTCACGAAGTTCAATTGCTTTTTCAAACTCCAGTGCCTCAGATGCTTCGTTCATACGTTGTGTTAATGTTTCAACTAATTCTTTTGCTTGACTTTTTGGAATATGTTTGACATCTTTTACTGTCACATTCGATTCTTTTGGAATAGCTTTTATAATTGTTTTTGGAGTAATGTTATGCTCTTTATTATAGGCAAGCTGCTTTTCACGCCGGCGATTAATTTCGTGCATTGTTTGTTTAATTGATTCAGTCATCGTATCCGCATAAAAAATAACTCGACCATGCTCATTTCTTGCAGCGCGACCACAGGTTTGAATAAGCGAGCGAGAGTTTCGCAAGAATCCTTCCTTATCCGCATCTAAAATAGCAACAAGCGCAACTTCAGGTAAATCTAGACCCTCACGCAATAAATTAATCCCGACAAGGACATCAAAATCTTTTAAGCGAAGTTGTCGTAATATTTCAGTCCTCTCCAGCGTATCAATTTCTGAATGTAAATACCGAACTTTAATCCCTTGCTTTGAAAGATATTCACTTAAATTTTCAGCCATGCGTTTTGTCAGTGTTGTGACTAATGTCCGAAATCCTTGTTTTGTTGTTAGTTGAATTTGCTCAACTAAATCATCCATTTGACCCTGTGATGGTCGCACATCAATTGGTGGATCAACTAAACCCGTTGGACGAATTAATTGCTCGCAAATATTTTCACTCACAGACAATTCATAGTCTGCTGGTGTTGCACTTACATACAAGACTTTGTCAAGCTTTGCATCAAACTCTTCAAAGGTGAGCGGACGATTATCATATGCACTTGGAAGTCGAAACCCATGATCAATTAAACTTTGTTTTCGAGAACGATCTCCTTTGTACATACCATGAAGTTGCGGTATAGTTACATGGCTTTCATCAATAATAACAAGAAAATCTTCTCCCAAAAAATCGATCAATGTAAATGGGGGTTCACCTTCTTTTCGTCCATCAAAATGTCGTGAATAATTTTCTATACCATTACAATATCCTAGTTCTTTAATCATCTCCAAATCATACTTTGTTCGTTGAGAAAGACGATGCGCTTCTAATTGATCAAGCTGCGGTAAACGCCATTCAAGCTCTTGTTCAATATCATGTATTGCTGCATCTATTTTATCTTGGGATATAACATAATGGCGCGCAGGAAATAATACATAGGCCTCATGAGAATGTAATTGTGTATTTTTCACATCATCAAGTTCGCGAATAGATTCGACTTGATCATCAAACAATTCAATTCGAATGATGTGTTTAGCATATCCTGGAATTATATCAATAATATCTCCACGAACACGAAATCGACCTGGTAACAATTCTGCATCATTTCGTTGATATTGCATAGAAATAAATTTTTGTAATAATTGATTGCGAGAAACTTGTTCCCCCACTTTAACTAACACACTCTGCCCCTTAAATTCTGCAGGATCCCCCAAGCCATAAATACAAGAAACAGATGAGACAATAATCGTATCTTTTCTTGTCACAAGCGACATTGTTGCACGTAACCGAAGTTGTTCTATTTTTTGATTAATTTTTGCATCTTTTTCAATATAGGTATCCGTATTTGCAAGATAACTTTCAGGTTGATAATAATCATAATACGAAACAAAATATTCTACTGCATTATTTGGAAAAAAATCTTTCAATTCATTATAGAGTTGTGCAGTCAATGTTTTATTATGTGTGAGCACAAGAACGGGTTTATTGAGTTTTGCAATAATATTTGCCATTGAAAATGTCTTTCCTGAACCTGTGACACCTAAGAGTGTTTGGCGCTTCTTTTTTTTATCAAAACCCTCAACAAGTCCTCGCACTGCTTGGGGCTGATCCCCAGTAAGAGAAAACGGACTCACTAACTTAAATGTCATAACAACAAGAAAACAGATACTATCTAAAAAGATTGTGGAATTTTAGTCGACAACAATAAAAATTATAATGCCTTGGCGCAGAATCAGAATTTCGCAAAGCTCTGCGCCTGAGAAATTCGCAAGATGAACCACTGTTCGAAGATCGCCGCATTATAATAATTTACTTATGTTTAAAACTATTTACCCGTACAGAAATTCAGACTCAAGGGAAAACATAAATAGTGTTTCTGGTATAAACAGACGGCGTAACAAAGTCAATCGTTTGAATTATACCAGTTGCGGGCAAAAATGTCAACGATACAGACTCGCTTTCTCCAACAGGCACAGGTGGTGCAAAACAAATACGCACAACTTCACCTTGTTGTAAATATTGTGCAACATGATTTTGCGCCTCAAATAAATATTCAACTACAAAGCCCGATGAAATTTGCACATCACAATCACCAACATGTGAGAATTGCCAAGAATTTACTTGATCACCAACAGAGGTATCTATAGAAAGATCACCTAAATTTACAACTGAACTTGCTGGTGTGAGCTTTAATTCAACAATAAACTGCTCAATCGTTCGGTCTTGAGCAAAATCAGTGCCATAAACTGAAAGAATCTGAAAACCCGAACTTGCTTGACTTGTCGCTTGAGAGCCAGTACTAAGCGCAGACGTTTGTAAAGTGTTTGCAGTCTGTATGAGAACACCTGCTCCAATTGCCGCGATTAAAAGCCCTGCTATTGCTAATACTAATGTACCTAACCCTACTTGTGCAGTTTTCAATTAAATTCCCCCGTACGAATTCTGGAATGCTATCCTTATAAAGTTTACTTTTTCAAACGCCGGAAAACAAAATATTTTTAACCACAAGCAAAATAGCTTTTACTATGATACTCTATAAAAAAGTTGCAGACATTCTCGAACCAATCTTGCAAACATCCATTGCACATGCACTAGAACAACCAAAAAACCTCGCACATGGCGATATTGCACTTCCAGTGTTTGTATTTGCAAAAGGATCTAACCCTGCTCAATTTGCAGCAGAATGGGTAAAAAAAGTACAAGAATTTTTACAAAACACACCACACTCACTTATTCAGTCAATCACTAATATTGGGCCATTCATTAATATCTCTATTAACTGGACTGCAATTGCAACAGACATTTTAGAGCAAACCTACACGCAAACTACAAAAGCACAAACAGTTGTGATTGACTATTCTTCTCCAAACATCGCAAAGCCATTTGGTATCGGGCATCTACGAAGTACGGTTATCGGAAACGCCATCAAAAATATATTGCAATTTTGCGGCCATAAAGTCATCGGCATTAACTACCTAGGAGACTGGGGAACACAATTTGGAAAAGTCATTTGCGCATATCAATTATGGGGAAACCAAGAAAAACTCAAAAAAGATCCTATACCGTACTTACTTTCACTCTATGTTCGATTTCATGAACAAGCAAAACAAGAACCTGAACTTGAAGATAAAGCAAGAGAAATATTCTCACAACTAGAGAAGGGAAATGAACAATATCTCGCATACTGGAAAGAATTTCGCGAATTAAGCATTGGCGAGTTCGAGCGCATGTATGCAAAGATGAATGTCACATTCGATTACTTTCGAGGGGAAGCCTATTATAACACACAACTCGAATCAACATTTGAAAAACTCAAAAATTTAACTCAAATTAGCGAAGGCGCGACAATTATCCCACTTGAAGAATTCAATATTGAAACACCCGCAATGATCAAAAAAAGTGATGGAGCATCAACATACCTTCTTCGCGATATTGCGGCTGCAATTGATAGAATTGAAAATTTTCATGCAGACTCTGTTCTCTATGAAGTTGGTAGTGAACAAAAGCTTCACTTTGCACAACTCAAAGGCGTAATGGCAAAATATAATGCAGACTATGAGGAGAAAATTACCCATATCGATCATGGCAGATATCGATTTACTGATAAAAAAATGTCAACACGCTCAGGAAATATCATTCTCATCGAAGATGTCTTACAAGAATCTGTTCATCGAATTGAAAAAATAATTGAACAAAAAAACCCTGCGCTACAAAATGATGCGCAATATCAACAAATCATCCAAGACATTGGTATTGGCGCAATCATCTTTGCAGATCTTAAAAACGACCGAACAAAAGAAGTTGTTTTTGATTGGGAAGACATACTTGATATTCAAGGAGAGAGCGGACCATACATTCAATACGTTATCACTCGCATACATTCGTTACAAAAAAAAGTCACACAAACGCTTCCCGAACCTGATACGACACTTTTAACAACCGAACAAGACAGATTGCTACTGCTCAAACTCTCACAATTTTATGAGACTATTGAGCAATGTGCAAACACGCACAAACCACATACACTGGCAAGATATTTACTCACACTTGCGCAATTATTTAATGAATACTATGCAAAGCATAAAATAGTGGACGAGAAAAACCTCACACTTACTTCCACGCGATTGTACTTATTCTCACATGTGCAAAAAATACTCACAAAAGGTTTACAACTTCTTGGTGTGAATGCTGTGGAAAAGATGTAAGCCGGAGTGAAATTACCAAATATATTCATATCCTAGCTAAAAGTCCTAATATCGAGTGTCCAAAACAAATATCTTTATAAATAGGTGTCTTTTCCTTTCTTAAATCATCTCCAACTCAGTAATGAGTTACTAGATAATATGTGTAACAAACACAGTTTGTTATGAATAACAATTAATGGTAATGTACTATAATATGTTAATATTGTGACATGCCAATTTCTTTAACTTCAAGCGACTATACTAAGGATATAAAACATATGCGAATACCCGTTGATCCTGCGGGAGGTTGCTGCTATTCGGATTCGGATTAGCCATGCAAGTCGAGGGAGCTGCTTGCAGCGACCGGCGAAATGCTGAGTAACACGTTATTAATCTGCCCATAAGTCAGAGATAGCCTTGGGAAACTGAGGGTAATATTTGATAGAGTACGTACTCTGGAATGATGCATACTTCAAAGCTTTTGCGCTTATGGATGAGATAGCGGCTGATTAGGTTGTTGGTAGGGTAATGGCCTACCAAGCCGATGATCAGTAGGGGCCATGAAAGTGGTAGCCCCCAGAAGGACACTGAGATACTGGTCCTAGCCCTACGGGGTGCAGCAGGCGCGAAAACTCTACACTGCACGAAAGTGCGATAGGGGAATCCGAAGTGCTCATGGTTTCCATGGGCTTTTTTTAAGATTAAAACTCTTAGAGAATAAGTGGTGGGCAAGACTGGTGCCAGCAGCCGCGGTAACACCAGCGCCACAAGTGGCAGCCGCATATTGGGCCTAAAGCGTCCGTAGTTGGTTTGGTAAATCTCTTGTGAAACTGTCTGGCTTAACCAGACAACGTGCAGGAGAGACTGCCTTACTTGGAACCGGGAGGAGTGAGGAGTATTTTGGGGGGAGCGGTAAAATGTGATAATCCTCAAAGGACTACCTGTGGCGAAGGCGCCTCACTAGAACGGATTCGACAATCAGGGACGAAGGCTAGGGGAGCAAAACGGATTAGATACCCGAGTAGTCCTAGCAGTAAACGCTGCGAGCAAGATGTTGCGTATTCTACGGGAATATGCAGTATCGAAGCGAAGGCATTAAGCTCGCCGCCTGGGAAGTACGGTCGCAAGGCTGAAACTTAAAGGAATTGGCGGGGGAGCACCACAACGGGTGCGGCGTGCGATTTAATCCAATTCTACACGGAAAATCTCACCAGAGGCGACGGCAGGATGATGGTCGGGTTGAAGACTCTACTTGACGAGCCGAGAGGTAGTGCATGGCCGCCGTCAGCTCGTGCCGTAAGGTGTCCTGTTAAGTCAGGCAACGAGCGAGACCTACATCTACAATTGGCAGCAGGCGTTTTATCGCGACCGGTCTCATTGTAGAGACTGCCTGTGAAAACAGGAGGAAGGTGTAGGCAACGGTAGGTCTGTATGCTCCGAATCCTCTGGGCTATACGCGCGCAACAATGGTTAGGACAACGGGCTGCTACTCCGAAAGGAGACGCTAATCCTTCAAACCTAATCTTAGTTCAGATCGAGGGTTGGAACTCACCCTCGTGACGTTGGAATCCGTAGTAATCAGAAATCATCAGTTTCCGGTGAATACGTCCCTGCTCCTTGCACACACCGCCCGTCAAACCACTCGAGTAGAGTTTAAGTGAGTCTTAGTCTTTGTTGACTATGCCAAACTTAGACTTTGTGAGATGGGTTAAGTCGTCACAAGGTAACTGTAGGGGAACCTGCGGTTGGATCACCTCCTTTTTTTTCAAAAAATACTAATCAACACTCGATTTGATTATGCATTACCATTAATTGTTATGGGCTTGTAGCTCAGTCCGGTAGAGCACCTGCCTTGCAAGCAGGGGGTCCCGAGTTCGAATCTCGGCGAGTCCACTTATGGGTACGCGAAAGCGTTGCAATTCATAATGGTATCATTATGGATGAAGGGTTTAAAACTAGAGAAGACACATTGTTTGAAATGTTGTCGTTCACACTCACGTTTAATGGAACCATGCATACATAGATTATGATTATACAATAAAATTTTTTTACACTGTTAGGTGGATGACTTGGCTTGGTAGCCGATGAAGGACGCGACTAACTGCGAAATGTTTTGGCGAGACGTATGTTGTCTTCGAACCAAAAATATCCGAATGAGACTTCTCTATAAATCCGATAAGGATGGGGAACTCGGGGAATTGAAACGTCTTAGTACCCGAAGGAAAAGAAATCAATTGAGATTCTGTGAGTAACAGCGAGTGAAACCAGATCAGGGCAAACTGAATCCTTTTATGAAAGTAAAAGGAGATGTGGTGTATTGGCCATCATAGTATCTTCACTGTCGAAACTGAAGTCTACTGGAATGTAGTGCGACACAGGGTGAAAGCCCCGTAAGTGAAAGTCAGCAGATACAGATGAGTCCAAGAGTAGCGTATATTGGAATTTATGCGTGAATTTGGGAGAGATTAACTTCCAACCCTAAATACTTACCAAGTCCGATAGCGTACAGTACCGCGAGGGAATGTTGAAAAGAACCTTTGACAGGGAGTTAAAAGACTCTGAAACCTAACAGTCATAGATCGGTAGGGCGTAAGTTCTACCGTACGTTTTGAATAACGTGCCAGGAAGTGTATTTTTGTGGCAAGAGTAACATGTTTTGCATGGTACTCGCAGGGAAACCAAGTTTTCGCAGCTTGCCAGGAAAAAGGTGTTATAAGCGCCTTCAGTCACAAGAATACGACCCGAAGCCGCTCGATCTAATCTTGGGTAGGATGAATCGATGGTAATACATCGTGGAGGTCCGAAGAGGTGCTACGTGCAAGTGCTCTTGTAACTTGAGATTAGGGGTGAAAAGCCAATCGAGAGCGGTGATAGCTGGTTCCAGTCGAAGTTGGCCGTAGTCAAGCCTTGATGGAGATGATACGAGTTGTAAAGCGACGGATTTGGAATTTTGGGGGAGAAATCCCTCGGTTTCTTGTCCAACTCAAAATGCTCGTATATCGTAGAAGTCAGGAGACGCGGGCTGGGGGTAAACCCCAGTCCGGAGAGGGGAATAACCCAGACTATAGTTAAGGTCCCTAAATATTATCTAAGTGTTAAAGCGTGAAAGGTGTCCATTGTCTAAGACAGTGAGGAGGTTGGCTTAGAAGCAGCAATCCTATAATAAGTGCGTAACAGCTTACTTATCGAGACTTTGGGCCCTGAAGATGGACGGGGCTAAGATAATTACCGATACTATAGGCATGCGTGTGTAGCGTATGTGGTAGACTGGTGTCGTGCTTGGGCAAAAGCGTCTGTGCAAGCAGGCGTGAACCGTGTACGAATAAGAATCCTGGTGGTAGTAGGATCATAGCGGTGTGAGAATCACCGTCGCCGGATGGGCAAGGGTTCCTTCACAATGTAAATCAGTGAAGGGTTAGTCGGTCCTAATCGTAGTCGTAACACGACGAAACGAGAAAGGGAAACTGGTTAATATTCCAGTACTTTTTAAATACAAGTGGCAACACAAGATATATTTCTGACACTGAGGGTTAGATTGACACAAACCGTCGTTTGTGCTAATACATGTAAGTCTGTGGAGTATTGTTATAATGAGAAGCAGAGTAAAATGTACAATGGTATTTCGTATGAAGTATTCAGTTGATACCTTGAGTCCATGAAAAAGGAATATATAAGGATTTTAAAAAGCCGTACCCAGAACCAGCACTGGTGCCCCTAGGTGAGAAGCCTAAGGCGTAAAGGTATAATCTTCGTAAGGGAATTCGTCAAATTAGCCCTGTACCTTCGGTATAAAGGGTCCCTGTTTTTGTGTTTGTAGAAATGTGAAAGCAGGGTGCAATAACAAAGTGAGTCCGACTGTTTAACAAAAACATAACTTCCTGCTAGGTGGTAACGCTGTGTACAGGAGGTGACGTCTGCCCAGTGCCTGTACTTTAAACTTGGGTTCAACCGAGCAAAGAGCAGGTAAACGGCGGGAGTAACTATAACTCTCTTAAGGTGAAAAGTTGCCTTAGTAAAATCTGGCTATATGCTGGAATATCTGAGAATCCCACACTACTCACAAGACATGTTTAAGAGTACTTTATTTAAACAAGCTTGAAGTAACAATGTGATGGGTGCAGACAATCAGCAGGAAAGACTAGAACATTTTTGGATAGTAGGCTTTGTTGACGGAGAAGGATGTTTTCATGTGTCTATTAATAAAAATAGCAAATCAAAATTAGGTTGGCAAGTCCTTCCTGAATTTCGTATCGTGCAACATAAACGCGATAAAAAACTGCTTAAAAAAATTCAACATTTTTTTCAGTTAGGAATAATTTGCAAAAACCATGGAGACAGACTCGAATTTCGTGTAAGAAAACTGCAAGATTCATAAATATCCTCTGCAAAGTTTCAAGCAAAAAAATTTCTTATTATTTTGTGATGTAATGTCACTAATGAAAAAGAAAAAACATTTGAGTTTGAAAGGCTTACAAGAAATTGCACAAATCCGACAACAAATGAATAATAAACAAAAACCAAAATTTCTAGAATCCTCAGAGACTACACGCCAGAGCTTGTAGCGAGCAAGCAAGATATAGTCCGATCCTTATAGCGATATAAGGAGGCAATAAGAAATTATTGTCCGCCAGCAAATCTTGTTGGTAAGTAGCGATAAGTCGTGAAGTAACATAAATGAGCGAAATGCCTTGTCGTTTAATTGACGACCTGCATGAATGGCGTAACGAGATTCACAGTGTCCCTACGAAGAAACCTCCGAACTCTCCTTTCTGGTGCAAAGGCCAGAGAAATCTAATGGGAAGCGAAGACCCCGTGAAACTTTACTGTAATTTGTAGCTGTAGAGTACTTTTTGTTGTTTAGCGTAGATAGTAGTTGCTTACGTCCTGGTCGCTAGGTTAGGAATAGACACCAATGAAACACTATCCTACGAGAACTACTCTACTCACGTAGAAAATACGAACACCTGCAAATGGACAGTTTGGCTGGGGTGGCACCCCGTCGAAAATGTATCGACGGGGCCCAATGGTTGACTCAAGCGGGTCAGAAATCCGCTGTAGAGTGCAAAAGCAAAAGTCAGCCTGATTGTGTTAAGACCAAAAATTGACACAAACACGAAAGTGTGGTTTAGCGAACTTCCGTACCTCCTTAATGGGGGTCGGGAATGACCGAAAAGTTACTCCGGGGATAACAGAGTTGTCCCGCCCGAGAGCTCGTATCGACGGCGGGGCTTGCTACATCGATGTCGGCTCTTCCTATCCTGGGCGTGCAGAAGCGTCCAAGGGTGGGGGTGTTCACCCATTAAAAGGGATCGTGAGCTGGGTTCAGAACGCTGTGAGGCAGTTTGTTTGATATCTATTAGATTTGTTGTATGTCTGAAAGCAAGGGACCTTTAGTACGAGAGGAACAAGGTGTCGAAGCCTCTGGTGTACCGGTCATCTGACAAGGTGACGCCGGGCAGCTACGCTTCAAGGGATAAGCGCTGAAAGCATCTAAGCACGAAACCCCGCTTGAAAAGAGACATATTGCCACGCTTATAGAAGATAAGTTTGATGGAGTTGCTGTGTACGGCACAAGCTCACGCGAGTGTTTTAGCAGGCAACCCCCAATTGTGGTTACCTGTATAGTCATAATCTATGTATGTATGGTTCTTTTTTTTTCTTTACAAATGCAACTTTTTTAAATAAATACAGTATTGTTCTTTTATGAAATGGACAATTTTACAATTATTTGGTTGGCTTTTTTTACTTTTAAGCATAAGTACAATTTACTTTGCACTCACAGTAACAAGCGTCGATAATCTCTTTTGGCTCTCAAACTGGGCACTCGCGCTTATTGGTATTGGGCTTATTTTCAAACTTCCTCGACTCATTGCAAGTCAGCTCAACATCATCTTAATTCCTCATCTCTTTTGGACAATTGATTTTGTGTACATCCTTTTATTTCGCCAACCACTCTGGGGAATCACAGATTACTTTTTTGAAACCACACATTTACTCCTCAATATAGCAAGCCTCAGTCATGTACTTCTCTATCCTGTCGGCCTATATGCTCTTTTCGTATACGGATTGCAATCTACAGACTTTTGGA
>JBLKOU010000029.1:0-13616 GCA_047603125.1 Candidatus Woesearchaeota archaeon
GGTCTTTTAGATATTGCTTCATCCAATAAATGTTTTTCAAAGAAGAGCACGCAGATTTGGCTCAAGAGTCCCGCTTTGAGAATCATGCGAAAATTCAGCTACACCTTTTCAGATTTCCATCCTCAAATTTGAAAGAAGCTTTCAAACAATCATCGAATTTTCTGATTTTACTGCAAGATGCTCCTTCTTTTTTTGGATAAAGCCAGTCTTTTCTAAAATTTACATATCTCGAACACAAAAAGCACGTAAAGTATCAGTCTTATCTGCAGCACTGCCTTGGAAATAAAAATTCCCATTTAAACGTATTGCACGATTTTGATTCGCGGGAGTTGTTGTAGATGTCCAGACCCAATCACCCCATGGAATAAACGGCTCACTTACCCCTTGAGAAACACAACCACCGCCTGAACCAGTACATCCATAGTCCGCACCAGTCATTACTTCAAATGCCGTTGGAAGTCGCCAATCTGTATGACTTGCAAGCGTCAAATCGTTACAATATGCAATTGAAGCATTCCATGTTAAAAAGCCGCTCGCAGTTCTGTCCGCTTGCCACATAAGATTCGTATCTGTGTCTGTTACGGTTCCATCCGTATTATCAACAAAATTTTTTGACTCTTCATATCCTGTAATCATTGGTATTGTCGATGTGCCACGAACACAAAACACATCAAAACTTGTTGAACCAGCAATATTCCAACCACTAAAGGCAGCAAATAAATATGCATGATTGCCATTAGGAATTCGTGTCGAGGTATAAGCTCCTACAAATATTCCAATATTCCCGTATAAATCATATGCAGAAAAAGACGCAAACTCCAAAAAATTTGGCATTCGCCAATCACTCTGTCCACCATGAATCAGCTCATCACAAAATAATTCAGATTCTGTATAATTTAATCCTTGCGTAAACATATCAACAGCCCAATACATTCAGTGTGCGGATCATAAATAATGCCACTCTGATTATCAAATTCTTTTGACATACCAAAGTGATATCCATCTTGACCAATGTGAACAGAACCACAAGATTCCACGCTAGCGGGCGTATTTGTTGTACTATAACAATCTTCTAATCCCGTAATATATCCTTGGAAAACAGTTGGTGGAGAACCCCCATTACCACCTGATGAACCACCAGAAGAACCTCCACCTGATGAACCAGAGATCGCTGAAGATGTCGTTCTTGTTGTTTGTGAATCTATGGGCGACCAAGTAACTTTTACATCACTCACTGCTTGATTTGTCGCAGAGCAGGTCACCTTATATCGAGACCCAACCGTGACTGTTACCGGAGAAAGTATACATTGCTCATCTGCAAATGTCACATTTTGTATGCGAATTGATTGGCGCTGATTATTTAGCAAGAAAAAAGAAACCTCCTCTTCGTCTTCATAAATATCTACAATACCAACATCTTGCAAGCGCAATTGAACAGCATCAACTTGCTCACCTGCACCCCCACCAATTGAAGGAATAGCTCCAATTGCTCCAACTACAATGAGTGCAATAACAATAACAACTGCACTAATGACAAGATATTCTGTAGCTGTTTGCGCGCGAAAAACCATCATAAACTAAAGTCACCAAAAATTGTTTTAAAAATTTTTTCCATTATCAGTCAGCAAATCATCCTTGACCCTTCAAGAATTTTTGATTGCCACAACCTTTATAAATAGGCAGCAAGTTCGTAGTAGCATTCGACCCCCTAGCTTAGCCTGGTGGAGCGCACGACTGATAATCGTGAGGTCCCGTGTTCAAATCACGGGGGGGTCATTTTTTCATCTGACAATCTTTTTTTTGAACAATAAATTGCTGCTGCCTAACACAGACACGATCACCTTCAACCAGTGTTTTTCGATTTGCCGTTTCTACTACTCCATTGACAGTTACCACGCCACTTCTAATTAGTTGTTTGGCTTGGCCTCCTGTTTTGTATTGCGTATATTTTTTTACAAAGGCATTGAGTTCAACATAGTCCATAGTGTTTATACAATGCACAACATTTATAAGTGTTTTATTTTCACGTCAATGACATGATAGAATCATATTTGCAACTTTTTGCCGAATACGTGCCAAACCAATATATGCGCGCACTCATTATATTTGTCATATTAACCATTCTCACACGCGTCGTTTTACAAATCAGTATTCGAACATTAACACATTTTGCTTCAAAAACTACCACCGATTTAGATGATATTTTAATTAAAAAACTCACAGGACCAGTTACTATTGTCGCAAGCTTAGTGAGTTTTGTCATTTCAGTTAATACACTCACACTTGATCCAGCAGCAATGAATTTAATTGATAGCGTGAGTTCAACAATTATCGTTTTTGTTGTTGCATATACTATTTATGAGATTCTCATATTTTTGCTTGACCGCTATTGGTTTCGCGTCACAGCTGATAATGATACGCTTGCTAATCAAACAATTCTCAACCTCATCCATAATGTATTAACAGTCATTTTTATGGTGATTGCAATTCTGTACATTCTTCGCGTTTGGGGCATTGAAATTACTCCACTACTCACAGGATTAGGAATTGCAGGACTTGCAGTGGCGCTTGCCATACAACCAATTTTATCAAATACATTTAATGGAATTTCACTTATTTTAGGAAATGTCTTTAAAATCGGAGATGTAGTCAAAATCAATAACGATATTATGGGTGTTGTACACAGCATTGGACTACGTGTAACGCGGATTAAAACATTTGACAGTGAAATGATTATTCTTCCTAACTCAAAAGTTGCAGAAGCAACAATTCAAAATTTCTATCAACCTGATCGACGAGTTCGTGTCGGTGTTGAATTTGGAGTCGAGTATGGCGTCGACCCAGAGTATGTAAAACAACTTGCAATTGAAGAAGTTTCTAAAATAGACTTTATCGACAAAAACGAGCAAATTCGTGTACTTTTCACAGACATGGGCGATAGTTCACTTGATTTTAAAGTCATGTTTTGGGTGGACGATATTGCAGAAAAATGGCCCGCAAATCAAGAAGCAATGACGCGTATTTATCGCAGACTCTATAAAGAAGGCATTGGCATTCCATTCCCACAACAAACAGTCTGGCTTCGAGACGAGGGAAAAGCTCAATCGAGCAGTCCGTTTGACAGGAAATTTAAGAAAACAAATACGAAATATTTCTCGCAATTTGGTCATGTTAAAGAGAAAAAACAAGAACCTGCTCCTGAGAAGAAAAAAACAATAAAAAAGAAAAAGAGTTAAAATGTTTGAATTTGCGGTTCACTACTTGATGGTTCGTCATCACTATCGTCCGAGTCATCATCGTCAATAAGACCATTATATTCAAAATGTTCGACGAATTTTTGCAAAGTGACCAAACCAAGTTGCCCCGATTCTATATTTGCTAGTAACACAAGCCCATCCGCATGGTCAGTTAGACGCAAGACGTAGTAGATATCATCTGTTCCTTTTCGAGTAACGCTATATTCTTCCATATAAACACCTGCACAATTTCTGTTTAGAGAGTTTATTAATATTTATGTTTTAAGCCAGCACAATAAAGAGTCGCTGCGTAGTGGTCATATGAGATTTGAACAAACTCACAAAAAACTGCTTTATCCAGTAATTGTTTTTTTAAAAGAGAGCACGCAGATTTGGCTCAAGAGTCCCACTCTAAGAATAGTGCGAAAATTCAGCTGCATCTTTTCGGATTTTCATCCTCAAGTTTGAAAGAGGCTTTCAAACAATCGCCGAATTTTCTGATCTAGCTACAAGGTGCTCCTTTTTCTTATTTTTTGGAGGAAGCAACAAAAAACAAAAGCCTTTTAAAGCCTTATAACTTTTTCCTTATTATGGCGCAAAAAGACAAATTAGCAGACCAATTCAAGAATATAGGGATTGATACCGATTTTATTAAAACACATGCAGATGAACACAATAAGAAGGTAAATGCCGTCTATTATAATTATAGCTCGCATAAAAAAGAGCAATTTTTCAAGGAACCAGAAAGCGTAGTGCAAGAGCCAAAAAAAGAAGAGCAAAGACCCAAGCCCGTTGTACAAGAAAGTGAAATAGTAAATCTAGAACAACTCAAACTAGAACTTCAAGCATATGCGGATCAAAAGATACTTGAACTTGCGCAAAAAATGCAAGCATTTGCAGATCAGACTGATGCAAAATTAGACCAATTAGCCCAGCAAATTGGAAGTCACAGTCAAAATCCTCAACCACAACAACAAAAAGCTGAGCCTGTGCAAGAAACATTACAACAACCAACAAGTAGCAAGCCACCATCAAGTGAGCAGCATAATCCTCACACAAAAGATACATTTAAGCCCGAAGATGTAGAAATTGGAAAGATGTTTAACTTTTCAAATAATCCATCAGGAAAAATACAGCGCTAAGAAAAATAATCTCCTAAGGAGTGCTGTTTTCCCATCGCTACTAAATCTTCTTTTTTTAATCCAAATATTTCCATAATACTTGCAACAACAGGAATAATCTGATTATGAATATAATATTGTTCATCTACATCTTGCGTTTTTGCCTGCGTTGCTGGAACTACTCGCTCATAAATAGGACCACTTCCCTTGCATACGACAAAATCTATGATTGAACCTTTTTTTATGACTTCCCCATCATCGAGTAATTTTTTTGCAACAATGACATGGGGTAAATTTGTTTCATACTCATGAACTTCTCGAGAAAGTTTGGCATGTAAAAAGAGTTTTTCAACAGGAACCTCTTTTTGTTGTAATTTTGTAATTACATTTTTGATGTATGTTGTTGCTTTGGAAACATCATGTTCTTCTAATAATAAGCGTATGACTTCTTTTTGTGTCTCTCTTGCTAGATCAGACCAGTCCGTTCGAACATATTCTAGCCCCGTAATTTTGAATTTTCCACTTTGTGAGAGAAGCGCATATCGCTTTTTTGCACCACCGCTGCCATCTTTAGCTCCAACAAAAATTCCAGAAACAAATACATCTTCAAGTTGCAGCTCCATAATTCCTGGAAGGGATTTATTAAATTCCCCAACAAATTCCTTTGCTTGTGCAATGCTTTTATCTTTTAATTCTAAAAATATAGAATCAGTATCACCATAAATAACAGAAAAACCCTGCTGCGTTGCTCTCTCAATTGTCTGCTTAATATAATGGCGAGCAAATGCCGTTGTTGCTCCTGCGCATTCATTGCAATACCATCTTGCATGTGCAAAAGCCAGATATCCGTAGAGTGAATTTGCCAAGATCTTTAAATTGTAAATTCTTGCTTCCAACATACGTTTTTTATACGAATCAGTTTCTTTTCGTAATTGGTTTTTTAACTCCACTCTTCGCGTAATAATATCGCGAGTAACTTGCGGTATAAAAGAAGGCGCAGTTTGATTAATATAGAGTTCGCCGGGATATTCAGGAACTTTTTGCTTCTGTGTTCCTTTCTGTATAATTGTAGAGCGCTCTATATTTAATGAGGCAATAATGGAAGGGTACAGGGACTGAAAATCAAAAATTGCAATATTATGATATAAGCCAGGTTTTGGTTTAAACACAAACGCTCCAACATTTTTCGGCGTTTGTAATCGCTTTTGTAATTCATCTCCAAAAGGTTTTGGTGGGATAAGAACAGAAAATTCCTGTGCACGATTAATCAAATACCACTCAACAAGTTGCGAGTAGCTCATTCGTGTGATGTCTTGAATGGGCAAAGGAATCATCGTCATAAATACTTGAATGTTTGGAAAAATTACATCACAGAGCTTAATGCAAAGCTGTGCGTCTTGCATATTATATTTTGCAAACAACTGTAGTTGCTTTGTGTTTTTTGTGTCCCACGCGTGAAAGAGTTTTGAAACATCAACGTCGTCATGTTTTTGCTCTCCAACAAGCTCTTTGGAGACTGCATCTAGTGAGTAGGAAGTTGTTTTTAATTGTGTGCGTAAATTTCTTTGAATAAAAGGATAAATATCCAAATGAACCCGTCCCTTAATATGTGCCTGACCGGATTGTGTAAAATGCAGGGGTTCGTTTTGACGCCCAATGGTAAATTCAATACCATGAATTTGACAGCGATCTTTAATGTAGGAAAAATCAAAGGCATCACTATTATACCCACAAATAATATCCGGATTTTGTTGTTGAATATACTCGATAGTTTGCACGAGCATGTCTTTTTCATTCGAGCAAACAATGGCTCCCTCTATTTTATGAGTATGTGTGAATACAACCTGTGTTTGTTTTGTTGCAAGAGCTATCATTAAAATAGGATTATTTTTTGAATCTATGCGTTTTGTTTTGGCATACGTCTCAATATCAAGGCCCATAATAGCGATTTTATCATAAGAGAGATGTTTTTGAGTTTTTTTCAATGAATCCAGCGTTTTTCCATCACATTCATAGCCAACGAGGGGTTCTATTTGTCTATCAACTAAAAATTTTCGAATAAAGGGAAGATCCGCTTCATAAAACTGCGTAATACCTAATTGTTGCAATGTTTCTTTAACAGAATTTGTTGCAAGCGCATCATCGTAAAAAACTTTCAGAAGATCTTTTTTTTTGTTAAAATATGTTTTTGTAACAGCCTGTGTTTTATACGGAATCTTTTTTTCGGTCTTTTCGATATAGAGAAAATTTTGAACAGGCTGCTCTAAAATGACAATGTTATTTTGCTCATCTTTACAATAGAGTTTCACAATAGTTTGTTTTTCTACTGTTTGCACACTTATATCAAAAGGGTATACAATTGCCATAATAATGAGTAATAAATCAGTATTTAAAAAGTCAGTGGATTCAACTTAAATAAATATGCTCATATAGTTTGGCACCCGCCCAAGAAAATAAAAGAAAAGAGACAAAAACGAAAGGAAATGTTATTAAAACTTCTAAAAAAAACCAGAAGTGGTCTCTCGTTAATATATAAATTATCAAAGGGATCAGCAAATTTAAAAACACTTTAAATAATGCAAAATATAAGCTCACTTTCAATGCATTTCGAACATTTTTTGATATTCGCATGGCTTCCATCCCAATTAAAAAAAATATAGCATAGATAAAGAAAAGTGTTAACCATTGAAAAAAAGATGATTGAAATATAAACTGATTTACTAACATAAATACATGCTGCACTACCATTAATACTAGCAACAAAGAAAATTTTAAAATCGTTGGCGCATCATACATAAACTAAATCATATTGAAATATTTATAAATTTTTGTATAAAACTTACAAATAGGCATCCCGAAATTAAGATTAATCACCCCTGCAATAAATTCAAAATTCACACCATATACGAATCTAAATATTGCTGCTGATCACAACTATGCGAGAGGTGGGAAATTTTTACTCCAAGTAAGCGAACAGGGCGAAGATTCCAAAAATCAAAAAATAATTTTGTTAATATCTGCTTGACCGAATCAGATTTTGCCGGTAAAATTGTGCATTGCTTTAATGTTGTTGTAAAATCATCATAGCGAATTTTAATACTAATCGTTCTATATGTGACCGGGCAGTCCACCGTTTTCTCAAAAAGGCTGTGCAAGGTCTGCACTAATGTTTTTTGACAAGAAATATCATAATCAAATGTTGTTTCATGTGAGATTGATTTTTCTTTTTTATAGGGGCTCATTCCCGTTCGATCATTTCCCGTGGCTAAAAACCAATATTTATATGCATGCTTTCCAAAATGCTCCATAACCCAAAAAATATCTTTCTTTGCCAAGTCTCCGATAGTATATACTCCTTTTTCTTGATAATGGGAAATACTCTTTTTTCCAATCCCAGGTATTTTTTCAATTGCAAGCGGATGCAAAAAAGCTTGATGATTTTTTACAACCGTAATACCGGACGGTTTATGATGGTCACTTGCCATTTTCGCCACACGACTTGAATTTGCAACACCAATAGAGCAAGTATACCCTGTTTTTTCAAATAAAAACGCACGAATATACTTTGCGCCACCAAGCCAGCCTTTTTTTTGTGCCAATGTTGTTATATCTAAAATGGCCTCATCAATGGAGCGCGCCTCATAGGAATCACAAATTTGTGCAAGATAGGAGAATATTTTTTGCGACTCTTGTTGATAATATCTGTGTTGGGGTTTTACAAAAACACCCTGTTTACAAAGAGCCCTTGCTTGAGAAATGGGCATTGCACTGTGCACACCAAAGGCGCGTGCATGATAATTTGCAGTACTGACGACACCCCTATTTGTTGTTGAACCGATAATAAGTGGTTTATCAAATAACCAGGGCTTTTGCTTGACTTCACACGCCGCAAAAAAGCAATCCATATCCACATATGCATAGACTCGCATGATTTTATACTGGTATTTTTTATTTATAAATATCCTGAACGCATCTGTCCAGTGGGATAGTGGTTGCAGAGAAACTTCATACAATAATTGTTTTTCAAAAAAGAGCACGCAGATTTGGCTCAAGAGTCCCGCTTTGAGAATCATGCAAAAAATCGGCTACACTTTTTCGGATTCCCATCCTCAAGTTTGAAAGAAGCTTTCAAACAATCACCGAATTTTCTGATTTTGCTGCAAGGTGCTCTTTTTCTTTTTTTGAATGAAGTCAAAAAATGCCAAATATTTATAAATAATATAAAGAGATTTTTTTTATGAAAGCAATCATCTTTGACATGGACGGAACACTTGTAGACAGTATGCACATGCACTTTTTAGGTTCAAAGAAAATATTTGAAAAGTATAATATCGAATTCACACCAGAAGACACACAAAAATATGCAGGTATTCCTGTAAAACACATCATAAAAGAAAAACTTCCCCACTTAAGCGACGAGCAAATACAAGAAATGATGCAAGAAAAAATGCAATTTATTTTAAACAACATGGACGAATATGCAAAACCCATGCCTGGAGCATATGAGCTTTTAGAAGATCTAAAACAAGCAGGGTATAAACTTGCAATTGCATCAGGAACACGTCAACAAATTGTCAATGACTGTGTGAAAAAATTAGGTTTTGAAAAATATCTTGATTGCTATCTCTCCTCAGATTTAGTTTCACAAGGAAAACCACAACCTGACATTTTCTTAGAAGTTGCAAAAAGACTTGATGTGTCTGCGCAAAATTGCTGGGTCATTGAAGATGGAGAAAGTGGGATGATTGGTGCAAAAAAAGCAGGAATGAGCGTTATTGGAATTTCTGATAAAAACACAATTCCTGCAGATATAATCGTAAAAGAATTAAAAGATATTACTGTCGCACACTTTACTTAAGTGCTTCTTGTGCCTTTTGTATAAGCGGCAGAATTGCAGTAACTTCTTCACTTGTCATTCGTCCTAATTTTGCAAATGTGTATTCACCAGAATTCGGATTTAAATTTTCTCGAGAAATCTGTAATTTTGGTTGACCATTATTATACGAATATACACTTACTCGAATCTTTGTTGTTTCAAATTCAGCTGTTTCACCGAATAGTTCTGCGTCTAAACTTTTATCAAATGCCATTGTATACATGAACAATTTCTAGTCATTTAAATGTGTTTTGCAATTTTATTGAGAGTTTCGCGGGTATAATACCCCGGACTTTAGTCCGCAAACTCTCAATTCAAAAGTTCGCGATTAGGTGAGAAGCGTAATACCCCGTCCCTTCAGGGCGGGGATACCTAGAAAATTTCCTAGTTTTCTGGGTTTGAAAAACTTGTGTTTTTCAATTAGCTTCGAGCAGCGAACTTTTGTTATTGTCGTTAGCTATTTAAGGGTTTCAAAAAAAAGTTAAAGAAAAAATCTAATCATACGCTTTTTCTATAAGCGCAGTATTTTTTTCCAATGTCGCCCGCACAGGAGAAATAAGAGTTGTCATGCATGAGCTTACTGCTTGCTTGAGATCAAATGATGAGAGCTTTTTTTGCACAAAATCTGCTTCTAATGTCTCATATGTCTCATACACAATATCTCCACCATACTTTTGAGGACGAGAAATCTTTACTGATCCATATAATTCAAACAAAATATATTTACAAATTGGTAACAATCCATTTTGTACATCCCCATCCACACAATGTGCTTTTTGAATCTTTTTTTGTATGATGGCATCACTATCATCAAAATCAATTTTTGAATTTGGTTGCGAGGAACTCATCTTTCCACTTGCTCCAAGTCCCGGAATTAGTGGATTCATCAAATGAATTCGTTTATTGTATCCAATTTTTGGAAGAAATTCTCTGGCAAACATGAATATTTTTCTCTGATCAACACCACCAAATTGCACATCCACACCTAAGTACTGCTCATCAAGAGCTTGCAAGACTGGATACAAAAGACTACTCATCTTTGGCGTTTCAATTTGTTTGACAACTTGTGCTCCAGCTTTTATTGTATCCCTTGTGGAAACAAGTGCACAGAGTTTATACATATCCAGAGTGTATTGTTCTTGTAATTGAAAATCTGTTCCCTTCACAAATTCGAGTTTTTCTATGGGTACTTTTGCAATCTTTAAAATTTCAGTAATCAGTAATTGATAAAATTGAGTTCGATATTCTAATTGATCCCACGTAGACTTCATATTGTCCAAATACGCGTGCATATTTGCAAATAAAATTTTCACCGTACAACCTGCACGTAAAAAATCAGCAATTTTTAAAACGGGAACAAGGTATCCAATTGAAGGTTTCCCAGTAGGTGCTGTACCCCAATAAATTACAGGGGAGCGAGTTTTAAGTAATTCTTGTAAATCCTGCTCGCCAACCACTTCTTGTAAATGCTTTGTTATGAGTTGGTATTTGTCCATAGAAACACCAACATCGTCGGACTTTATATTAATTGTGCTTTTTTTGACGAAAAAATAGAAAAGCATAAATAGGATTTGCAAAAGGAGGCTGTTATGTTAAAAAAATATGAAAATTTACTAATAATCAACCCCAGACATTCTGCTCCATATAGATGCATGCCCCCACTCGCGCAACAACTAAAAGCAATAGATAGAACGGTCTTAAGTGGTCTAGTTTCTCCCAGAAAAGGGGTTGAAAAGAAAATACAACTCTTCGAGTATTTTCTTGAACATGAAGACCCCATTACAACGACTTTATTTGAAACGCAAACAAAACTTTTTGATATTTATGAGCTTGTTCGAAATGCCGTGAAAAAAAATCGTTGGCCAAATATTGGAAAAAATAAATTTGCAACAGATGATGCAGTACTATTATTAAAAAGACATGTTCCTAATATTCCCTTCGATTATCAAAAGCCCGGAGCAACACCCATTGATGCACTCATGACTTTTTCTGCAGGTGCAGGAGCATATGGTTTTTCTACTCTTCTTTTTGACGATCCACTTATCTGGGGAACTGCGGGATTTTTTGCAGGAGCAACTCACGGAATACATACAATAGTTACAAGAAATCGATCTTTATTTCACGATAGTGCATGGGATTATGCGAATCTTGAGCAAGCAAATATGGAATTTTATAAAAATGGAGCACACGCATGCTGGGAACTCTTTACCTACAAAGATGTTCCTAGAAGAAAAATTAAACGACTCAGTACCTACAAATCTATTAGTGATTCTCTGAGTCCGTACGCAATGCCTGCTGTACATTCTTAAAATGCATTTTTACAAATTCATTTGCCACTAATTTTTTTTCTTTGAGTTGTTTAAGTGCATCTTGGACATGTGTTGAGCCTTTTGGAAGTAAAAAGCCGGCTCTTTTGGAAAGTTCTTCTAGCTGTACAAGTGCTTGTTCTCTTGCTAAAATAGATGCTGCGCCAACACTTATAAACAGCGATTCTGCGCGAAATTCTTGGATAGTTCCAACAGTACAACCAGGAAATTTATCCACAATGTGCAGTGGCTGATACCCTATTTGTTTGCAAATAGTCTCATACACTTGCGCGTGTAACGCGTTGAGCAGTGGTGTGAGTGATTTTTGATTATACTCTTTTGGATAAATTGAGCAAATTGCGTGCGGGCAAATGTCTTTAATTTGCTTTGCTAATAGACGAACCTTTTTATCAGATATTTTTTTAGAATCGCGAATACCCAAATCTAACAGTGCTTGTTCTTGTGCTTTTTCTACATACACACCGGCAACGACAATGCCACCAAATGTGTCTCCTTTTAACGATTCATCGCTTCCTATTGCATTCATGAAAAAAATTTCCCCAAGGTGGTATTTTTCTTTGCTTGAGCAAGCTGTTCGTATGGTTTCCAATGCACACGAAAAAAATCAAACTTATCCCAATTTCGTTGTAAAAACATCTTTGTTACTGGGTCACTCGGGTATCCTGAACCAATTTGCTCATCTACTTGTGATTGCAAAGACTCTATTTCTCTATCCCTGGTAACTTTTGCAATAATTGATGCTGCACCCACAATTACATACTGGTCATCCGCGCGGTGTTCACAAACTATTGGACAAGGACAAAATTGCGAAAGGGAATTTGTGTATGCAATCACATTTGTTGATGGACAATCAATAAACATACGCGCAGGCTGATGTTTTTTTACTTGTAAAAATAATTCTAAGGTCATCATATGCTCTATCTGATTTAAATTAACCTGTTCATCCATCAAGGAATTTATTTTTTTTGCATCAAAGACAACAGTGTGCACAAAACAATGCTTGTGAATTTTTTCAAATAGTTCTTCACGTTTTTTTTTTGTTAATTTTTTTGAGTCTTTTATACCTAATGATTCTAAATAGGCTATATCACCACTACAAACCGCACACATGACAAGCGGTCCTAATACCGGTCCTCTTCCTGCCTCATCAATACCGCAAAAGACTTGCGAGGATGTTTTCTTTTGTTTCATGATACTAACCTTTTTGTAAATGTATTAATCCAATCATAGGATGTCTCATCAATGAAAACAATATCATATGATTGTTTAAACTTATCAATATAATCCACATCTCCATTGAGAAAGCCAATTTTGAGGCAATGTTGATGTGAAAAATGATTGGACATATTTGCATCTGTTAACGAATCTCCCAAGAGCAATATATTTGTTTGTTTTATTTTAAGTTGTGGTAACTGTAATAATGAAGAATCATGCTTATTTAATGAATGAATAATAAGCGAACGATACCCGATTACTTTTTTTTCTTGATATGCAAATTCATTTGCAAAAATAGTCATATTATCAAAAAGAATGTTTTTGTGCTTGAGAAAATGATAAATGACATCCTTAATTCCTGCAGAAAAAATTATTACCGGAATATTGTGTTTATGTAATAATTCTAGAAATTCTTTAACACCATCACGTAAGACAAGCTGACCATCCGTTGCAGCTTGCTTGACAATGTCTTGTGTGAGTCCGTATTGAACAAAGAGTGTTAAATGTTTTTTCCACCATTCATTCATCAATTCATTTCGCTTATCCAAAGGACCATCGTGATCGTATTCAAATGGACCAAAATGTTGTTTGAGTGCGAATGCTTTTTGCACATACTCAGGATTAATGTAATCACCATGACGAAAAACACCGATTGCGTTGACTGTTGGCCGATTATTGGAAACTGCTTTTGTGAGTGTTTTATCAAAATCAGCGACAACAAAAAAGTTCCCTCGTAGTTGCTGCTGCTTTTTTTCTAGCACAGAACTATCAAATAATGGCTCCATACTACGAATGGAAAGCATAAACTATATAAATATTCTGTTAGTGGCTTTTTCTATGA
>JBLKOU010000030.1:0-12937 GCA_047603125.1 Candidatus Woesearchaeota archaeon
CCGTCCTCTGTTTTTTTAGCACGTCAAGCAGAATTTCTTCAAGAATACAATATTGATGTAATGAATTTAGGAAATTTTGAATATACGCATTCGGTCACAGGGAGTACTTATAAATTTACTGAGTCCGATGATACATTCACAGTCAATAGAGAACCCGGGGACCATAGCGTTGCGCTTCGAGTAACAATAGATGACACTGGTGTGCAAACAAGGTATTTTCAACCTGAAGATGAGACATCTTCAAGTTTTAGTAGAACAGAAACACTTTCAAATGGTAATGTAAGAGTCACGAGAGGTTCAGGAGATAATCGGGTTGTAACCACACAAGATAGGAACGGAAATGTAATTGAGCGTAAGTATGTTGGAGAACAAAATGGAGACTTGAGAACAATAACAGTTAGAGGAAACCAAGTGTTTGATGACAGTGATACACCAATTGATGGCTTCACTGTCCGAAATGGTCACATCATGTGTCAAGGAAGAGGTGATGACTGTGATAGAAAGAGGCGTGACCAACTCAGAGAAACCCTTCAAACAGCACAGCGTGCGCAACAAAACGACATTGACCTTAATGCAATGAACCGAATTAGTGTCCAGCGCCAAGAAGGGAGAGGTCCGTTTGGGATGTTTGAGCAAGGTGGAACATTTGCACGTATGACTGTTGACCTTGAATACTATTCAACTATTGCAAGAAATGTGGGACAAATAGCATATTGGTTTGGCGATGATGCATTTGGAGGTTGGCAGCAAAGTGTAACCAGAATATTTAGAGAAGCAACGACTGCGGGAGTTGTAGATAGAATTTGTGAGGCAAAATTTGATAGCCCACCGCAACAAACCGCATTTATTCGAGTTCCGGATTCAGTAACTGGAATGAAAATAACGCCAGTTGCCACTGTTGGAGCTCAATGTAGTTTACCAATACCAATTTATAATGAAACGACAGGGGACATTATTCGCGAAGAACGATTGTATAAAATGACAGCGTTTGTGAAAAATCCATCAACCGATGAATTAGAAAACGGAAGTGTATCTCAGATAGAATTTCAAATTGAATTTCGAGGAGATCAACGAACATTTAATGTCTTTGAAGGTATGTATCCTCTAAAAGGAGGAGATGTGTTTTCCTTGAATTTTAGAAATCCTTTTGTTCGATATTCACCGAATGTTTATAATGAAGTATGCATAGTTTTAAGTAGTGGACTTAATTTATTTAATGGGGGGAATGAAATTTGTAATGAAATAATTTGTGAAGTTCCTCCAGAACAAGGGTATAGTATACCTGAGTTAGAAGATGAGTCTGACGGCGATTCACAACCGTCAACTGGCGATACGACGCCAGGGTTTAATCCGGGTGACTTTTAATATGAAACAATTTTTGAAAAAACAAAAACTTACGCCTGCGACGGGAGCATTATTTATTCTGTATGTACTTTTCTTTTTCTTATTTGTGGGGACTTCATCACAAAATCCAGGTTTATTCGTTCAATGGTTTGATTCCTATGTTGAAGATACTACGGGTTATGCTCTTCTAACAGATGCGCAATTATTTTTTTCGCAGATAGAAAACCCTGAAACATTTGATCAGATGGAACAAGTAGTTCGACTTATGCTTTTATTTTTGATTTTTTTTCCAATACTTGCTTATTTTGTTTTTGTATTAGTACAAACGGTTTTTATTAACTTGTCATTAAACGATAAGATGTCTCTCAAGCGTTATTGGAAACATTTTTTACTCACGCTTATGTATTTAGTTTTGGCGATTGTTCCGTTTTCATTAGTCTTGCTTATTGTGATTCTTATATTTCAGTTATTAAATTTGCCAGAGTGGTTTGGCATTATACTCATTTTGTTTTCAGGGTTATTATTTTTTAGTTATTATATTTACCTTTTGTTTATGAGCACAACACATGAGAAGTTTTTTGCAGGTCTCTTATCTATAAAGAAGTATTTTGCGCAAAGTGCATTATTGTTACCAAGCTTTTTGATAGGGGCCGCGGTATTATATCTTTTATCAGCATTAGCGGTGACATATCCTGGTGTGGGAGTTTTAGCTTTGTTAACGCTGATTATTCCTTTGACGTATATAACTCAGGTAACAATTAATATATTTGAAGAAGAAAAGAAAAAACATTAACGAAACTTTGCAAGAACATCGTCAATAGCTTTAAGATTTTCTTGCTTGATTGTTAAATTATATCCGGAAAGAACAATTTTAATATCTTCAACATTGAGAGGCATGACATCAATAATTTTACAAATCATGTCTTCTTTAAATCGAGGAATCTCAAGAGCAAGCAATTCAGTTTTGAGTTCCTTTGCTGCCTTTTCTGTTAAAGGAGTATTTTCTTTAATATACTCATCTGTTTTTTGAGAACGAAACGAGAGTTCTTCATCTCGTTTTTTAATGGATTTTAACACTGATTTTGCTTCATAAATAGTTATAGGCTCCTCAGTAATAGGTGTTGGTTGTGTCATTATACTACCCTCAAATGTGCGGGATGAACAATAAGTGTTTTTTGTTGACCACCATCTACGATAGCCACCTTATAACAATCACCCTGTTTTCCGGCAATTTTTCCCATTTTTGCATGGAAACGGCGAAAATACATGCCGTTTTGAATTGCAGGTTGTGCAAGTAATAAGACCTTTTGATCCTTTTCAAAGGATTGCAAATAGCGACGGATACTTATTTTACCCTTTTCTCGCACCTTGCTTTGGAAAATGTGTCGTGTTTTTCGACGAGCTCCACCAATTCGTTTCATACGGGCAAGAAATAAGGGGGCATTTATAAATTTGACGATTTTTAAAATACACGCTTCTGAGCGTATAATGAGGAATTTTCCAATATGAGTCGCGGATACGTGGCAGACGGCACTTTTTTTGGGAACTAGTGGGTCGTTTTTTACATTATGATCTCCTTGACAGTCTTTGGGTATTTAGTGCTATGCTCGTGTAAAACAAAGGAGTTGGTTTTGTATTGTGAGATATCGTATGAAATTTCTTTTTTTGCTTTTCCATTGTATTTACCTAGATAAACAAAATCTAGGACTGTTCTTTCGGGATCAGAGTAAAAATACGTAACACCAGAAACGGTTTTTTTTGAAAGAATTCCAAAAGAGTATTCAACACCAGCAAGTTTTCTTAGTGTAACTTTGTGACCAAGAATTTTGATAGGTCTATTCGTTTTTATTTTGTTATTAATAATTGTATGCAACAAAAATGTTTCATGCGTCATAGCATTTAATGCCAAAGCGCTTTCTAATCCAAAATACCATTTGGTGACTTTTTTTCGTTTCATAGCTTTGGCAATGGCTTCATAAAAAGAAATTCTCGAAACATTCTCTTTTTTCTCATCAAGCGTCCGTATATAAAAAATTCCCCTCATTATTCGTTCTATATATCCGTTATTTAAGAGATAACTAATGGCAAAATTGTACTTGAGATTTATATGCTCATTTTTACAATGGGCTTTAATCTCATCCGACGTTATAATACCGTCTGGCTTTACTAGTTTTCGTTCAATATGCAGTTTTTTTACAAGTGCTTTATAGCTCATTTTATTCAGTATTAATATATTTTTTATATAATTAGGGCTTATTCCTTATTTATATATGTTTTGCTTACAGTAGAATTCGAATTTACAACAGAATTGTCCGATAGCAACACAATCCGGGCTTTTCTAAGTAAAATCCTGAAGAATTGCGGCCAAGAATCCCTTTTTCTTCAAGGCGGTACGGGACATCTGTGCAAAATCCCTGTGAAGCAAGCTCATGCGGACGGCATTGTTGGTTTTGTCCTAGAAAAAAGAGCAGTTTAGCCCGGTGAAAGGCATCTCGATGCGTTGTTCGCTGGCCAATATAGGTTGAGATTGGTAGCGAAAACTTGTCTTCAAGAGTTCGTGCTCGAAAAGCAAGCGTGCGAGTTGCCGTATTTGCAAGTTGAAAATATGTTGGCCAATAGTCATCAGTTTGCCATAAAAATCCATCTTCAACAAGTTCTCTTGTTGCATGGCGAACAACTTGGCGCGATTGATCAATTTGCTTTGCCACTTCGTTTATAGTATACACATAGTTTGGTTTAATGGCAAGTGCTATTGAGACTTTTAGCGAGGTGTGGATGGCTTTGATATGAGGATTCATTGTTTTTGGCAATGGTGAATTGTTTAAAAAGATGTGGGTTGGAAATTACACGAAAAAGTATAGTAATACTATTATTACTGCACGGCGATTTTGCGCCAAGATGCAGTAGCCTTTTCTCTTCTGTAATACGTTCAACAATTCGTAATCCTTTTAAATCCGCAACAACTGCACTCTAGTATGTTGCGCAGACTCTTTATGTTAGTGTTTTTATTACTTGTATTTGGTGTTGGGCTCTTTGCACTCTTTTCTCTTACAGGATTTTTGCAAGGAGGGCAGATTGACGCAAGAGATCTCGCACGGTGGAATTATACGCAAGATGGTTATATTGTTGGAACGCAACCGTTTACTTTAGAAGGTGAAACGCAACGTTGCTGGCTTCTCATTCATAGCTATGGTGCTACACCAAAAGAAATGAGTGAGTTGGCACACAGAATTCACAATGAATTTATAGATACGGTCAGAGTTGTTCGCTTGCTTGGACACGCAACAGTGCCTAGTGATATGCAACAATATTCGTATGAAGATTGGTATGAACAAGTGGCACAAGAATATGAACAATTACCGTGCTCGCAAGTTATAGTTGTGGGTTCGTCCATTGGCGGTGCGTTGGCATTAGAGTTGGGGCAAGAATATGAGGTGGAAAAGTTAGTCATTCTTAATCCATTTTTATCGACGATGTATGAAGATTTACTTGCAAGCGCACCTGTAGTTCATTTTGCAAAAAAACACAATGTTGCGCAAATTCATGATCCAAGAGGTAGAGAGCAACATATTGCGTACATGAACATGCCTTTCGAACCATTATTGAATTCGTTTTCTCGACTTGCAAATGTTGAGCAAAATTTGGAAAGTATTGAGCAACCCATTCTTATTATGCATGGGCCTTTTGATAGAACGAGTAGTCCGAGTGTTCCAATAACAATTTATGATTCTGTTGCAAGTTCACAAAAAGAGCTTCTGTGGATGGATCAATCAAATCATATATTGCTCATGGATTATCAAAGAGAACAAGTGATTCAAGAGATTCTGGCATTTGCGCGCGAAGAATAACTACTTTTAAATAGTACTTAAAGATTGCGCATATATGCTTGAAAATATTATAACGCATATTGAGTCCAAATCCTCTCGAGGAGAAATTCATGTTCATTTCACAGGTGGGAAAACAGTTGTGGTGAGTGATTGGCGCCATTATTTTCCGACTAGACCCCTTAATCGTGATGACCGACCACAATCACGTGACTTTGCTCGAGAAAAGTGGAAAACTATTACTGAGCAGCTCAGGCAGCCTGAGTTTTTATATCAAAAAGGAGAAAAAACATTTCGCCCATCGCAGGCTTTTCAGGATCGATATTGGATGGTTGGTGGGACATTCTTGCCAATGAAGTCTGCACCGAAACTACCAAAAGAATTTATTTTAGGAAAATATACATGGCAGGCAAAAAAACGACTTGGTATAGTGCCCGGTATGGTGGTTTTATTTGATCAAAAAACACAAGATACACTCGCGACTGTTGCACAATTTCGCGAAAAGCTCAGACAAGGACGAGCACAAGTTTATGAACAATTCTCAAGCAAAGCTCAAGCAACACGTTTTATTAATCTCGCTGATGCGACGGGGGAAAACCACTATGCCTCAGAACTTTTGCAACAGATACGCTCATTACAACCACAAAGGGTCAAATTTGAACCGCGTTATTCTTCAGGGGTAAAATATGATGTTTGGTACGAGGTGTCAGAACAAGACGCGCAAGAACTGTTCTCAGATGCAACAGCTGTAACTGCTGACCAAATTCAAAGCGCACCTTGGATGGCTTTTGATATTGAAATACCGCTGTTTCGTCATCCACAAGAATCAAAGATCAGTTGGGTTGGTGCTACATTTCGGGAAAATAATCAGCGTCAAAGGGTGGTGTATACGCTCCATGATGGTTCATATGAGGGTTTGGATGGTACTGTTTTACAATTTTCAAGCCAAGAAGAGCTTATATCTCGTTTTGCAAAAGATATTCAAGAATTTAATCCTATTTTTGTTAGTTCATTTAATGCGAATTTTGATTTTATGCAAATGCGTGAGACGGGTGCGTGGGATATAGGTGCACACCAGACACCTGCGCTCTATCGTGCAACAGCTCCGTTTTTTGAAAGAATAGGTGTCGGGTCGCGTATTGTTATTGATCCTATGCGTTTTATGCAAATTGCACGTTTTTTTGATCCAAATGCGAAGCTAGAAATGGCTGCAGGATTAGAAAAATCAATTTCTTATGATCAGATGGAGCAGTTAGAACGAGAAGCGTGTGCAGGTAATAAGCAAAGTGCAAGAAAAATCGCTTCATATCTTGTTGAGGATGTGAAAGGTTTGGAGTCGGTGTTATGCTCCAAACAGATGCATGATTTTTATACTGCGGCAAGTTGGATATGTGGTCAGTTTCAAATTTCTTTTGACTCTTTGGTACATAGTGCGCAAAGCGCGCGCGATATTGTTGACTTTGAGTTTTTCAAGAAAAATAAGATTTATCGAGGACATGTAGCGCCGAATCATCGCACGACGGCAAAAATAAAAAGAGATATGCGCTCGCTTGCCAAAACCCGGGCGTTTTTGGATAGCACCGCTTTGAAAAAAACAGGATTGTTTACAAATGCGCAAAAGGGATTTGTGAGTTTGCGCTCATTAGTTGGAAAAATAAAGGGCTCTCATGAAGCGTTTTATGATCATGTAAGTCGCCAGGATGGTTTTTTACGCCATGTGTTTGAGAGGTACTATCTTGCGACGATGCGATACATGTTTGAGGATTTTGGTCAGTTTTTGAGAGAGCGAGATGATTTTCAAAAAAAATCGAATATGTCTGTAATAGATTTCTCTCCATTATATTTGAAAACGATTAGTGGACTCAGTCATCATCGGCTTTTTACGAAATTAGAAGAAAATCGCTATGATAGAAATTTGTTAAAACAATTTATTCATGCAAGACCTGGTGTAATGAACATACTTGAGAGCAAACATATCTCTGTTGACACTTTTGGTCAGCTCTTATGTGACTATGTGCAACTTGAAAAAAGAGCAAAGCAATTTGGCGCAAAGCATGGTATTTTGCCCATTGCTGACTTTTCTGATTCGTCTGATGCACTAGAATCTCGTTTAAATAAAGGTATACAATCTTTTGAAAACCATCTTCGAGCGCAAGGAAGAACATTGCTTGGGATTTCGAATGCCTATGTGTATATTGACGGGCCGGTAGAACAAACATCGCAGTATGTTCCTCTAGAATCATTGGATGCGGTCTATATAAGTGATGGTATTTATTACAAAAAAAATGGATTTATTTCAGATAAAACGCTCACGGGGGAGCTTGCTCCAAATTATGTTCGAAATGCATTTGAGAATAAGGTTTTTTCGCATATGCTAGAGGCAATTTTAACTGAGGACACAGAGCGTGCGTTGCAAATATATCGAGAAGCAGAAAAACGACTTCTCAATGGTATTGATTTTTCACAACTTGTGACATATAGTAAGGCAACGGATAGATATTCGCTCTATTGTGATTCTGGTCAGGTGCAGTTTATGACAAGTCAACAGAGTGCGCAAGCGTACCTTGAAGCTTCACACCAGCAAAGATTGGCACAGTGGGAGAAAACAAAAAAAGGGCCAAAACCAGAAATGCCTCAAATCCGAGATGATCAATTTGTTGATGAATACCGAGCAAGTAAGCCAGTTGTGCGCATTTGTCAGCCGTCTGATTTACATGTGAATAAAGAGCATTATTTTCGAACATTTTCTACTCGTGCACAAGCTTTTTTAGAACCATTGACTTCTCAGATCTCATCATCGAGTCAACTGGAGTTGTTTTGAGGTTCATCTTTTTTTGTAGGATTCTGAAAAGGTTTCATTTAATTTTTTAATGTATTCAATTTTTCAACAAGTGTGTCAAAAACAATTTTTTTCTTTTCTTTTGTCAAAGAGAATACTTTCTTTTCAATCATTATTTTAGATATGGTGAAGATGTAATTTACTTTGATGACGCTGTCTTTAATAGCGCCTTCTTTTTTTGTAAGAGGTATACCTCTCATAGATGTATTGCTTGTTACCCCTGCTACAACAAAATTATCAAATTCTTCAAATAAAATTACGGCGGGTCTCGTCTTTATATCAAAAGTGTCTGTAAATTGAATTTTCGTTAAAACTATATCTCCAGGCTTAGGCATTTTCCCAAGCCTCGTCTTCATCATTATCCCACAATTCTTTCATTTTAATTTGTTGGATCTTATGAAGAAATTCATCGTATTGATTCTTATTTTTCACATTCCTAAATACTTTAATCATCTTGGCGATTAATTCGTTATATGTTTGTTTCGGGTATTCTCTTGCATCTTTAAGAGAATTTACTAATTCCTTGTCTAATTGTATTGTGGTCGCAGCCATTATATATCACCTATAGTTATTATATAATTTCTTATATATAAACATTTCGTTAGAAACGTTTTTTCTTGAACAGTTTCTCTCATAAACAAATGCGAAAGAGAGAATAAGAACTGAATGAACCACATCTTTGTTTAACGATCGCTTAATTTCTCATTATATACTGGGAAATAGTGTCTTTTGGTGAGATTTTCAGCATGACCAAAATCGAAAACTTTAAATATACATCTGTGTCTATGTGAAAGTAGAGTGTGACGTAGATGAAGATATTCAGTTCATTATTCAAAAAAGAACCTTCTGAAGAAGAGTTGCTGGACATGGAAGAGGAGTATGTGCAGCTTGATTCGACTCCAACAAGAAAAGAGTCCGATTCAAAAGTTGTTGTACGCCCGTTTACATTGGAAGATTTTTCTGATGTGAAAGACATTTTAGATTCCTTGCGAACTGGGTATACAATTGCCTTGGTAAATATTCGCCCATTAAAGGAAAAAGATATGATTGAGCTTAAACGTGCGATTAATAAAATTAAAAAGACTTGTGATGCGCTCAAAGGAGATATTGCTGGCTTTGGTGATGATTTTATTGTTGTTGCGCCCGAATTTGCACAAATTTATCGACAAAAAAAAGTATCTTCGACAGATGATTTATAATAATTTTTTTTCAATCTTTGTATATTTATTATTTTCTTAGCAGCATCTTTGTGGTGACCAGAAGGATGCATAGATTTATATACTAGTGATAGTCTTATACTCTTTGGTGAAAACATGCAAGCACTTAAAGAAGAGTATGGAATTGTACTTGACTTCTTGCCAAATGGCTATCCATTTGATAAGGGATCTTCCTATAAGAAAACTCCTATTGTGCAAGCAATTGGAACGACAAATTTCATTTTACTAGAGCTAGTTCCAAAACGTGATATTCACCTCAAAGCACACGATTCTGTATACATTGGTCAAGGAAAACGCGATCATATTCACCATATTAATGGGAAAATTGGTCTTGATAAATTGACGGGAACGGCACGAGCTGAACTCCAATATGTAATTGAAGACATGATTGATGAGGACGAGAAGCGATTTGTTGACTTTTTTAATAAATCTCAGCCACTTTCCATGCGTATGCACCAGCTTGAATTATTACCTGGGCTTGGGAAAAAACATATGTGGGAGATTATTGAAGAACGTCGAGAACCATTTACGAGTTTTGAGGATATCAAATCGCGAGTAAAACTCTTACCAAATCCCAAAGCATTGATTGTGAAAAGAATCTTAAAAGAGTTAGAAGGCGATCAAAAGCACAAGCTCTTTGTGAAAGAGTAGGTTTTTTTCTTTTGGTTTGAAAAGCATATTTTTCTCATTTAGTATCAAATGGCGAATTCTCATTATAATGCGGCGATTTTTGAACAGTGGTTCATCTTGCGAATTTCTCCGGCGCAGAGCTTCGCGAAATTCTAATCGTACGCCAAGGCATTATAATTTCCTATTACTGTAACCCATTTTTTCCTCAATTTTTATAAACAGTAAATGCTGCTCTTTATGTAGATGAAGACGATAAAGGAGTATGCCAAAAATGGTATGAAAGATTTATATAATCGGCCGCATCATGTTTTATTAGTATTCATTCTTGTTGTTGCAATGTTATCTTTTTTCTTTTTCTTTCAAGGCCTTATTACAAATGCTTCGGACACAGGAATGTTAGACGTTGCACTCATAATTATAGGGACACGTGTGCAAGAAGTGACTCAACAAGCTGGTGATCCTGTATTTGTACAGCAAAATCCTAATATGAGTCCCATTGATGTTTTATTTTCTGATCCGCTCATACGAAGTGCGTTCTACAGGATAGTATTTGCATTTTCTTTTTTGTTATTACTTGTATACACATGCGCAGTCACGTTTCAGTATGCAATTTTTCGACTATTGCAAAGAAAAGTTCACTCTTGGCGTGCGTATGCGACATTACTTGCTAAATGGGTTGCGTTATTTGCGGTGTGTCGCTTTTTCCTTTTACTTATTTCGCTGTTTTTTGTTGCAACACAACAAACAGTATTTGGATTTGATATTTTGCACTTGACCACTATTTTTGATATTGTCTTTTTATTTTTCGTTCTCAATTCCATTCGCCGTCATTCGTTTAAGCGAGCGTTTACTAAACCTGCACCGTTTATTTATATTTACGTCGGTGTTTTTGCAGCATTTTTTCTATTATACCAATTGTCCTTATTTTACACTCCGCTACTTGGGTTGTTTGGACATGTAATTAGTGCAATACTCTTATTTTTTCTCTATGTGGTGATGCTCTATGATTGGTAAGGCGCTTTTAGCACTCTTTGTTGTATTTACTATTGCGCTATTTGCACTTCCTTACATTGCACCGTTTGAATTTGAGCAAGAGACAATCGTGAATGAAGTTTTTGATTCGAACACGGTTGGGATGTTTTTTTTCACTGATTTTTCGTGCTCATATTGCCGTGAAACAGCAGATATTCTTGCAACATCGCAAGTACAGTATGTAATCAGACATTTTCCACAACAACCTTCATCTTATCAAAAAGCATACATGTATGAGTGTTCCAAACAATTTGGCCTTGAACCTGAATTTCGAAATGCGCTTTACACACGAACAGTCTCACAAATGTTTGAGGAGTTTAATCTTGATCAGCGAGAATTTACACACTGTATGGAATCACAATCGGTTCGATTACAAGTAGAGCGAGATGTTTTCCACGCACGTGCGCTAGAACTCGCAGGAACGCCCAGCACAGTGTTTGTGAATACCAACACACTAGAGCTTGATATTTTAACGGGAGTAAAGTCGCAATCGGTTTATGAGTCGTATTTTGCAAAATATTCTTAAAGGGTGACTGCTTAAAATTGAGCATGAAAAAGTTTACCACAAAAAAAATTGCCATAACAACTGGCTCAATTCTTATTTGTATGCTTCATCAAAAAGATGCAGCATTATTACATGTCAAACCGGGTGATCGTGTTGTTGTTCAATCGGGTCGGGCAAAAATTACGTGTATTGTAGATTTTGGAACTTTAGTAAAGCCAGGTGAAGTAGGACTATTTGAGGATGTACTCAAAAAATTTCCTGCAAAAAACACTGTGACTGTTTCGATTTTGCCAAAACCAAGAGCTGTATTTGCAATTGCAAAAAAACTGCGAGGAGAAATTCTTAGCGCAAAAGAAATGCAAGAGATTGTTCGTGCTATTTCTCATAATGAACTTACTGATGTGGAGTTGACGTATTTTGTCAGTGCGTGCTATGTTCATGAATTAACGAAAAATGAAATTGTTTGGTTAACACAAGCAATGATTGATCGTGGTGATAGACTTTCCTATAATACGAAAAAACCGATTCTTGACAAACATTGTATTGGCGGTGTTCCAGGAAATAGAACGACTGCAGTTGTTGTTCCTATAATAGCAGCAGCAGGATATTACATTCCAAAAACAAGTTCTCGCTCTATAACGAGTCCGGCAGGAACAAGCGATACAATCGAAGTACTGGCAAATGTGAGTTTAAGTGCCAAGGACATTCAAAAAACAGTCAAAAAAGTCGGCGGTTGTTTAGTCTGGGGGGGTGCACTTGATTTAGCACCTGCAGATGATAAAATAATTAAAGTTGAACACCCTATGTCTCTTGATCCAACAGGGCAATTAATTGCAAGTATTCTTGCAAAGAAAAAGTCGGTTGGGTCTACTCATGTTCTTATTGATATTCCTGTTGGTAAGCATGCAAAGATAGAGAGTATGAAAAAAGCAAAGCTCTTGCAAGAATTATTTGTTGTTATTGGAAAAAAATTAGGAATGCGTGTGAATGCGATTATTACTGATGGTTCCCAGCCGATTGGAAGAGGAATAGGTCCGGCACTAGAAGCAAGAGATATTTTACTCACACTCAAAAATGATCCTGCAGGAAGTTCGTACTTGAAGAAAAAGGCGATTACACTGGCTGGCGATTTATTAGATATGGTACAAAAAAAACGTGATGGAAAAACGTGGGCGCAAGAATTATTTGATAGTGGCAAAGCATATGATAAATTTATTGAGATTATGCAAGCACAGGGTGCTGTAATTAATCCATTAACGCCAGAGAATGTACCTATGGCAAAACACAAAAAACTTTTGCGTGCTTCAAAGTCTGGTTATATACAACACATTAATAATAAAGAAATATCGCGCATTGCCGTACTCTTAGGTGCGCCGTCAGACATTACTGCAGGTTTGTACTTACATGTTCGTGCAAAAACAAAAGTAAAAAAAGGAGATGTTTTGTATGAGTTATATAGTTCAAGCAAAACAAAATTACAAAATGCATTTACGTATGCAACACAATCAAGTGCGTATACAATTACACGAAAATGAACCTTGTTAAC
>JBLKOU010000031.1:0-12915 GCA_047603125.1 Candidatus Woesearchaeota archaeon
AAATCTATAAAACTTTCGGTTTTTACTAAAATTTATTAAAAATTAAGAAATAGTAGACTTTTTACTTACATAATTTAACAATATTTAAATATGAGCACTTTATAGGTCAGTTTAGTGATACAATGAAATATATACATATATTTCTACTAGGTTTTGCTGCGATCTTTTTAGTCGCATGTGGCACTGAGACACCAGTGCTGCCTGATACAACGCCGGTAGATGGACAGATTCCACAAGAGCAAATTCAAACACAAATACCTGATCAAGAGCAGATTGGTGAACAGCCGCAAATTGAAATGCAGCTTCCACCGCAGCCGGAGCTTCCTGATGTTGATCCAAGTACTGTTGTTGCAACAGTTAATGGTCAAGAAATTACACAAGAGCAAGTTAATGAAGTTATTATTGGTGTAATGCAACAACAAGGACAGCAGATTAGTTCTCAAGAAGCACTAGAACAAGTCATATATATGCAATTGCTAATGGAGTACGCACAAGAGCAAAGCATTGTCGTAAGTCGAGAACAAGCAGAAGCGTTCTTAGCTGAGCAATTAGAACCAATGGGTCAAACACTTGAAGAATATGAACAAGCGATTGTTGCACAAGGTGTTGATTTAGAAATCTATTACGCGCAAGTACAAGAGCAACTTGCAGTTGAGCAAATTTTTGATCAGCTTGTTATTGAACCAGTAGCAGAAGAAGAGATTCGTGCATTTTATGAACAAAATCTTGAGTTTATTGATGAAGAAGTTACTTATGAGCAAATTCGACCAGAAATTGAGATGCTTATTGAGCAAAACCGCTTAGAAATTGCATTAAATGAATTTCTCTTGCAATTGCAAGAATCAGCTCAAATAGAAATGATGCAATAATTGCATCTTTTTCTTTATTTTTTTATTATCTCAGATTTTTTCGATCTCATCATATATCAGACGGAGAAAACTTCATCATCGATGCAATGTGTATCCCAGTTCCATTTATAAACATACTGCAAAAAAAGGAGTATATTTAAATAAACAGAGGTAGTTTTCACAAATCATGCTCGGAAAATTAGGTGATTCTTTAAAAGGAGTCATGTCACGGATATCGCAAGCAGTTTTTGTAGATGATTCGCTTATTAATGAACTTGTTAAAGATTTACAACGTTCTTTACTGCAAGCAGATGTAAATGTTAAAGCTGTTTTAGCAATTGCGCAACAAATTAAAGAGCGCATAAAGACTGAAAAAACACCAACAGGGCTTACTAAAAAAGACCATTTGGTTCATATTCTCTATGAAGAGCTCTCAAATTTACTTGGTGGAGAATTTACTCCAATTACTATCACACGTCCAAATAAGCATACACCATTTACATTCATGCTCGTTGGGCTTTTTGGTGCAGGAAAAACTACAACGGCCGGAAAACTGGCAAAGTATTATGCTAAGCGCGGATTTAAAGTAGCACTTGTCTCAACAGATACATGGCGACCAGCAGCGTTTGAGCAATTAAAGCAAACTGGCGAGAAAATTCATGTTCCTGTTTTTGGCGATCCAACACAAAAAGATCCGGTTAAACTTTATCAATCATTACAAAAACAATTAGTGGAATTTGATATTGTCATTGTGGATACGGCAGGTCGTGATGCACTTAATGATGAGTTAATTCAAGAAATTGATGGATTAACAAAAGTGGTGAATCCTCAAGAAGTTCTTTTGACAATGAGTGCAGATATTGGTCAAACGGCCAAAGATCAAGCACAGGCATTTAAAGATACTTGCGGGGTTAGCGGGCTTATTATTACCAAACTCGATGGTACGGCAAAAGGTGGCGGTGCTCTAACTGCTGCAGCGATTACGCAGGCTCCGGTGAAATTTATTGGTATTGGTGAAAAAGTTGATGATTTTGAAGAGTTTAAAGCAAAAAACTTTGTTGGGCAACTCTTAGGAATGGGGGACTTTGAAAAATTACTCACAAAGGTTGAAGACGCTTTTGAAGGAGAAGACGTGCAAGATCTTTCTAAACGACTACTTAAAGGAGAATTTACACTTATAGACTTATATGATCAAATGAAGGCTGTCAAAAAAATGGGTCCGCTCACCAAAGTTTTAGATTTAATACCTGGAATGGGTAGTGCGCAGCTTCCAAAAGAGGCAATTCAAGTACAAGAAGAAAAAATTGTTCTCTGGAAGTATATTATGGATTCATGTACAAAAAAAGAGCTTGAAGATCCCTCTATTATGTCAACATCTCGAATACAACGTATTGCAAAGGGGAGTGGGACAAATGAGCGAGATGTTCGCGATTTACTCAAACACTACAAGCAATCAAAAAAGATGGTTCGTGCACTCAAAGGTATGGGCAGCTTAGATTCTGAAAAACCCGTCAATGAAAAACAAATGCAAAAAATGATGCGCAAAATGGGTAATACCAAAAATGTCATGAAGCAGTTTATGAAAGGCGGAAGATAAAAACACTACTTTCTAGGGACGATAATAAAAACATTTATAAATGAGCTTTCTTTATTTTTGATAATGAATTTTGTAAAACGAACATACCCGGGTATGAGCCTTGAGGAATTTGAGACGACTATGCGCTTAGTCAAACAACAAGCATGTCAGCGACAAGCGAGTCACACATTATTTACTCATGTAAGTTTTATACCAGAGCCTCATAATTATGATTTCTTTCTTAGACGATGTGATTCATCACCTATTGCGTTAGTTAGTCACTACGATATTAATCAATTTGAGTATGAATCTCAAATCATGGATTTTTTACAAGAAACATTAGACGTTGATGAACAAACAATTAATTGTTGGAATAATGTAGACTCACTGCAACGATATCTTGCTCCAGCAAAAATAGGGGTTTTACATGGTATACGAAGTTTTGAAAATAATTTTGCAAGAAAGTATCTTTTAGAAGATTTATTGCCAACTGCTGATAGCTGGTTTTTACTTGATTGTTCTCATAAAGACGGCTTTTACTCACGTCTTGGGTTTACAAATACATTTATGTACAGTACACGTTGTGAACCGGTTCTTGAGCGATAATATATGACAAAGCAGTATAATTTCCTTTTGTCTAAAATTAATCAATCACAATACTTAAAAAGACAGTTATCTCAAAGACAGGTATGATTATACAAAATATTCATGCACGGCAAGTTTTTGATTCTCGAGGCAATCCAACAGTTGAAGTAGAACTGATAACACAACAAGGAGTATTTCGCAGTATTGTTCCTAGTGGTGCAAGTACGGGTAAACATGAAGCGCATGAATTGCGTGATGGTAAAAAGGCGTATTTAGGAAAAGGTGTCTTGCAAGCAGTAAAAAATGTTAACACGGTTATAAAAAAAGAATTCTGCGGAGATGATTGTACGAATCAAAAAGCAATCGATCGAAAATTATGCAAACTTGATGGAACAAAAAACAAAAAAAAGTTAGGCGCAAATGCAATCCTAGGCGTTTCAATGGCAGTTGCAAAAGCAGGAGCTGCAGCAAAAGAGCTGCCACTCTACAAGTATATTGGGCAACTTGCCGGAACCAAAAAAATTTGTCTGCCTGTTCCTTGTATGAATATTATTAATGGAGGCGAGCATGCCGATAATAGTTTAGATGTACAAGAATTTATGATTATTCCAACAGGAGCTACATCATTTTCTCAAGCAATGAAGATGGGAACAGAAGTGTATCATATTCTCAAAAATATTATAAAACAACAATTTGGCGCGGGTGCCACGGGTGTTGGAGATGAAGGAGGGTTTGCACCTAATGTTCAAAGTACAGAACATGCAATAGCACTTATAGAAACGGCAATACAAACGGCAGGATATACAGGGAAAATTCGCATAGGACTTGATGCAGCAGCCTCAGAGTTTTATTCAAGAAAAAAATATGCATATCAAGGAAAAACAATAACTGGTGAGCAGTTAGCAAAAGAATATAGTGTATTAGCAAAAAAACATTCCATTATTAGCATAGAAGATCCCTTTGATCAAGATGATTTTGTCCATCATAGTCAGCTTGTAAAAAATATGAAAGCGCACTGTCAAATTGTTGGAGACGATTTACTTGTGACAAATGTCTCACGAATGAAACTTGCACACAAAAAAAAGGCATGTACAGCATTACTATTAAAAATTAATCAAATTGGAACAATTAGTCAGGCAATTGATGCGGCAAAATTAGCACAGTCATATAAATGGAATGTGATGGTTTCTCATAGAAGTGGCGAGACTGAGGACACGTTTATCGCAGATTTAGTTGTAGGTCTAGGCGTTGGACAATTAAAATCAGGTGCACCTTGTCGAAGTGAACGTATGGCTAAGTATAACCAACTTTTACGCATTGAAGAAGAATTGAAAAAACAAGCAGTATACCCAGGATTATCAGCCTTTAATAACGCCAAACGGGCATAATTGCACAATTTTTTTTGCAATATTTGCTTGGACACTGACATCAATAACTTGTAATGAATCCTTATATGCCCCTGGAGACTCATCAGCAATTTTCGCATTATTTGGTGATTTAATAAATATCCCTTTCTCTTCTAACTGTTTACTAATTGTCAGACCATCAAATTCTTTAAAAGCTTTTACACGTGACATGATTCTTCCAGCACCATGTGCAGTTGAGCCAAATGTTTGCTCCATTGCTTTTTGTGTACCAACAAGAACAAAACTTGGTGTACCCATACTACCCGGAATGAGCACGGGATGGCCTGTTTGTTTATAACAATCAGGAAGGTCTTGGTGATGGGCAGGAAATGCTCGTGTTGCACCTTTTCGATGAACAAGAACCGTTTTTGTCTCATTTAAAACAGTATGTGTTTCAAATTTTGCAATGTTATGTGCAACATCATAGACTGATTGAATGTGACAATCTGGGAAAAAGGATTTGAGTACTTGCTTGACTTGATACCCCATTAAGAAACGATTCACCCACGCAAAATTTGCACATGCATTCATTGCTTGTAAATAGTCTTGTGCAAGTGTATCGGAGAGTGGCGCATAAATAAGGTCTTTTTCTTGTAATGTTTGTACAATATCCGGGTATGCCTTTTCCATTTCCCGTAAATAATGTGCGCAAGTTTGATGGCCGATTCCTCGTGAGCCACTATGAATCATGACCACTATTTGGTTTGGTTGTGTGATGCCAAAAGTTTTTGCAATTTCTTTGTCAAAAATGTCTTCTACAACCTGTAATTCAATAAAGTGATTGCCCGCACCAAGTGTTGCAAGTTGGTGCATACCCCGCTGTTTTGCTTTGAGTGGAACAGCACTTGCACTTGCAGGTAATTTTCCTGAATTTTCACAGCGCTCCAAATCGTCTTGGCTCGCATAGCCTTTTTTATGTGCCCAAAACAATCCTTGCTCAAGAACTTCATCGAGTTCTTGCAGTGAGAGTCGAAAGAATCCTTTTCCCCCTTGGCCAACGGGTACTTTTTGATATATGGATTCTAAGATTTCTTGCATTTTTGGCAGTACTTGCTCTTTTGTTAGTGTGGTTGCAATGAGTCGAACACCGCAATTAATATCAAATCCAATTCCTCCAGGCGAGACAATACCTGTTTTTGCATCAAAGGCCCCCACACAACCAATTGGAAACCCATAGCCTTGATGTGCGTCTTGCAAGAGAACGCAAGGTGTCTGAATTCCAGGCAGACTTGCAACATTTTTTGCTTGTGTGAGCGCTGTTTGAATTGTCGGTAAAATATGCTCATTTGCATAAACCTGTACGGGTACTTGCATACCGGACTCTTTTTCAATGCTATAGGTATTTTTTTGTATCTGTTTCATTCTATGACACTCACCGTATCTTTTTTTTGCACATGAATGATGTGCTCAACAAAGGTTTCAACTTTTTGTTCATGGCTGACAATGAGTATTTGCTTTGCATGCAATTCTTTTAACACATCTCGAATGCGATCGAGTTGTTGGGATGAAAAACCGTCCGTTGGCTCATCTAAAATCAGCAGGGATTGTGTTTGTAATTGTGAATGTGACATGTGCAACACTGTGTTTAGTGCAAGTCTATATGCAAGTGCGACACTTGTTTTTTCTCCACCACTTAAATATTCGACGGGTATTGCATGGCCATTTTGACTGATAACTGGCGAAAATTGCTCATCCAGATACCCTTGTATGGAATCATCTTCGATAAGCATGTCAAACCAGTGAGAAAATAAAGAACTACATTGTGCATGAACTTCTTGAAAAGTATGGATTTCTAATTGTTCTAAGAGTGGAATGAAAAATTCTTTTATCCATCGTTGTTTTTTTTCTAATCGCCTTTTTTTCTTTTCAATAGTTTGCTGTTTTTGCTTTTGTTCTTGTAATTTTTCAAATGCTATTTTTGCTTGTGAGAGTTGAACAGTATTTTTTTGCAGTTCTATTTCTTGTTCATGAAGAGTTTGTTTGTACAGTTGTTGCTGTTTTTCTCTTTCTTGAACTTTTTGTGTTTGTTTTTTAAAATTCTCATGATCAAAAGGTATATGGTTTGCCTTTAATTGCTCAATCATTTGCTGTGTTGTTTTTTTGAGCTCGTGTTTTTCTTGTAATATATTTATGAGTGTAGTATACTCTTGTTTTTTTTGTTCATATTCTTTGGATAATTGTATTTGTTTTTTGTTTTTTTCAAGGGTTTCTTGTAATTGGTTGAGTTGTTGGTCGTAAATTTTTGTGTGTAATTGAGAAATATCTTTATCAGTTTGCTCTACATCTTGGTGCAATTTAGTAAAATCTGGAAAATCATTTAGCCGTTGATTGATGTGTACAAGCTCTTGTTTTGCAAGTTCTTGTTTGTGTTCAAGTTGTTTTTGTTCTTTAAGTTTGGATTCGAGTCTTTGCATGGATTGTGTAAGCGTATTTATTTGATCAATAAGCGTTTCTTTTGTTTGCGTATTTTTTGTTTGAATTGCATGAATATGGTTTTTTGTTATTGGCTGAAAACATGTCGGGCATGAATCTTTTTCACGTAAAGAAAAAATCTCGTTTATGGTTTCTAGTTGCGCCTTTTTTTGATGAAATGTTTGTTTGAGGTTTTCAAGTGCAGTTTCTGTTAGTTTGCTGTCTTGTATTTTTTGCTCGGTGATTTTCTGTAATTCTTGCTTTTTATTCTCAAGTTGTTTTTGTTGTTCTTTTTTTGCTAATTGGTCTAAAAGTTGTTGTTTATGTTCTTGTAATCGAGAACGTTTTTCTTGCACTTGTTGTTTTTGTAAGATTATTTGACTTTTTTTTGATTCTAATAAGCTGTTTTTTTCATATAATTCGTCTACAAGATGTTCTGGCTTTTGCAATTGTTCGAATTCTTGTTTTTTTGCTATTTGGTGCTCGATAGTCGTTTGTAATTGCTCTAATGAGACTTTTTTTTCTTGCAATTGCTTTTTGAAGAATTCTTCCTCCTGGCGTTGTTTTTCAAGGGTTTGTAATAGCTCTTTTTCTAATTGTAGTTCTTGAGCAATTTCATGTTCTTTTTTTTGCGCTTCTTGTTTTTTTTGTATTATTTTTTGTTTTTGAGATTCTAATTCATTCATTGTTTGCTTTTGTGAGCTTATTTGCTCATCCACATCAACAAAGAGTGAGAGCTCACCTGAAAGAAACATCATCTGTTCTCTTAAGGCCCGTGCACCAATTTGTACATTGGACTTAACTGTTTTATATGTCTCAATGCCAAAGAGAATACGAAGTGTTTCTTGGCGCACATCTGTTTTTTCAAACAAAATAGATTTCATCGAGTCTTGGCTTGTGTATGTTGTATATCTGTATAATAAATTTTTTTGTGTTATATATGTTGGATATCCAAAGAGTTCAAGAATTTTTGCTCGAAGCTGTGTCGGGGTGAGTTTGTGCTCAACGCCATCTTTAATAAAAAGGCAATTTGTCTGTGCAACACCTTGCTTTGTTTTTTGTAATCCTCGCTCAATACTATATTGATGATTGTTTAGTATAAATGATAAGCGAACCCGCGCCTGTGTTGTATTTACTCGCAACAGAGCTTGTCCATCTAGGTCGGTTCGAATCGTTCCAAAAAAAGCAAATTCGATGCATTGGAGCAATGTTGTTTTTCCTGCACCAATATCGCCACTTAACAGAGTAATTCCATCTTGAAATTGTACTAGTGCAGACTCAAAACTACGAATATTTTCAATTTCAAGCTCTCGTAATTGCATGGATATGAGAAGAGACTGTCTTATATATACTTTATGCTAATGCTTTTTGTGCAGTTTTTGCAAATTGTGCGTTTTTTTTGACTAAATCAGCAATCGCTTTTTTCAATTCATCTTTTGGCGAACCAGATTTGACTTCAACAATCATTTTTGGCTTTCCAATAAGTGGATGATCAATTGAATATGCTGCTGCACTGATTGCACTCTGAGACCACAGCTGATCGACAAGTGCATTGCAAATTGTATGATCTGCACCATCTATTTCTATGTGTAAACGTGATTTTGATTCTTCAAGGACAGTAATTTTCATGTATTCACCAAGTGAGGAAAATACTGTTTTATTTAAAAAACTTTTGTTTCCATAATTGACAACATTAAAAAGCGATAATACCTTGGCGTAAAATCACAAAAATGGGTGATTTATGCAGCCCATTTTTGGCAAATAGACAGCTGTCTTATGTTCGCCGTATTAACGCAAACTTTTGTTGTACACTACTATTAGGTTTTGTTCAAGAAGAGGAAAAAGAGCATCTTGGCGCAAAGTCAGAAAATTCAGTGATTGTTTGAAGACTTCTTTCAAACTTGAGGATGGAAATCCGAAAGAAACGTACTATACACTCAAGTATCTATGTTTGGATACATAGATGTATTTGTATAAAAGTATTTAAACAAAATATTCAAAAAATTTACTTGGGGTGACAAATGGTTGGAATAGTTAGTGTAAATCGGTTAAAAACCTTTGAGCGCTCAGTAAAAGAATCTTTTTCTAAAGTAAAAGATGAATTGACTGAACATTTGGATACTATTAATGAAAATACTATTGAACTTCAATCCCATCAAGAACAATTAACGCTTCTCGAGCAAAAAATTGACAAGCTCACTGATAAATTTGATCAATTACTTTATGCTCTAGAGGGAAAGAAAAAAGAACAGCACACAATTGAGACGCTCACATTGCGTGAGCAAGAGGTGTTTGTTTGCTTATATTCCTTGGATGATGCACAGGGTCTGACATATTTAGATATAGGACGCCGCACAGGGCTTCCAGAAGAGATGATTAAGTCATTGGTGAAATCTCTTATTAGTAAGGGAGTACCGCTTATTAAACGCTTTATTGAAGATCAGCTCTATATACAATTAGATGTTGAGTTTAAGTTACTTCAGACAAAAACAAATATTCTCGAATTAAATGAACAAATTGTCAAGCAAATGGTTCAACAAGATTTATAAATAGTTAGAATTTCTTCACACATACAAGCACTGGTAGTACAATGGTTAGTATTCGGGCCTTCCAAGCCTGTGATCCGGGTTCGAATCCCGGCCGGTGCATTGTTTTTTTCGGGATTCGAACATTCTACGACTAAAGTCTTGAAGTTTGTGTTTGTTCATACAAACAGCAAACAATCCCGGCCGGTGCATTGTTTTTTGGGGTTATCGAATACTATTTACTAAACCCTGCGCTGATATGCTTCCATTGCATCAATAAATGTTGGAAATTCACGGGCAATGGCACGTGAAAGGGATCCATCAATTTTTCGTACAGATTCATAAAATTCCATAGGATCTGATAAATCAATACGTCCGTGTATTGCTGCAAGACCATTGAGAACTTGTTCTTTTGAGCGATATTGTGTAGAATCATGGGTTGGTATGATAACAACTTCTTCTTTTTTTCCGTTTCTTTTATTTCTTTGTCTTGTCTGAAGTTTATTAGGTCTTGAAGCGGGTTTTTGAACAGGTGGCGTATATTCAGGCAAAGGCTTCTCATACTTTAAGGGTTCGCCTGTGGCTACTTGATGTACATAGTCTGCAAAATCTTCTGCGCCTATTTTATCAAAACTCTTTGCGATTTCTTTTAAGTATTCGGGAAGATTGTCTCGAATTTTTGGATATTCTTGTAAAGCCATGTAATCTTTTGGTCGTATGCGACGAAACGTTTCGACTGTGAATCGTTCATTTCTGTCTTGGCATCGTAGCAAGGTATGTATGAGACCTGAGCGAATAGTATGCTCAAAATTTAGTTGTTCTTCAAGTTCCATAGTTAGGGGTGCTTAAGAGGTTTTTTATAAAATTATGGGTCTTTTTTACAAGAAAATAGTCGACGACATTAATTTCGCATAACTCGGCGATTTCACGACAGCTGTCAAGTTTGCAAAATCAGAGCTGCATGAATCGCTCTGATTTTTGATTTTACGCCAAGGAGTTATGCTTTTCTTTTGCCGCTAACTAAAACATCGATATATTTATATAATAAAAATATCAAAAAACACGTACAATGTATCAAGGTGAACAGACGGGAATGTCTCCTTTCTTTCGGGTTCAAACACATGCCGACCCAACACATATACTAACAGCGCATGCAATTACTCTTTTCGAACAACTTCGAGAGCTTACTCATGGAGATTTTTATGATTTTTTGCCCGTAAAACAGCCAAAATCGTTTACTGAATGGAAAATTCACCCTGTGTGTGCTCATGATATGCTTGTTGCATCTTCTTCTCTTGAACAACAATTACGAAGAGAAATTCTTGCAGGAAATACTATTCAAAAGCCACATCTTGTTCAAGGAGTTTGGGTTCCTGCAGATCAACTTAACTATGCATTTCAAACATTTGCTCGAGATTTAACACAAGAAAATGGAATCCGTCCACGAAGAATTGAATCTGCACTTCATCATTTATCTAATCCGAAGGTTCCTTACTCTGTAAGCGGTATACCCTATCATTGAGTCTGTTCTTGTAATACGACCACACCATATGGCGCAATCTGACTTAAGACGACTTCTCTGTCAAGTACTTCAAACTGCGTGCTTGGTTGATTGAGTAAAACAAGTGGATAGGAAACAAGTCCAAGACCGGAATATTCAAATAAATCGCTATTAAGAACCACTGAATACGGATTTTTTGTTCGCACACCAACCTTATAATTATAATGATTCCAGGAAGTGAGATTAATAACAATAACATAGCGTGTTTGTTTTCCTTTATACTCACTGCTTCGCTCAACAACGAGTATTTTATTTTGCTCATCCACATTGAGAACTCGTCTATTCTTTGTAAACTGTGGCCAGAATGCAGGGTCGTCCATGAGCTGATTTACTGCTTGCTTATATGCAACCATGTTTTTGTTGCATTGTGTAAATGTTAAGAACCATTGAATAGAGCTGTCATGTTCAAATGTTCCTTTTTGCAGTAAAAATGTTTGGATTAAATCAAGTGTTCTTCCTTCTCCCAGAAACGAAATGATTGCCTCCATAACTTTTATTTTCCCAATCGCATGCAAGTGGTTATGAGGTTGTTTATGTGTCATAGTGTCATACGCATATGAACCTGTTGCACGTTCGTGCATAAGACCAGCGGCAGCATCATGATTGTGAAAATCGCTAATTGTACTATTTGATTGACCCCACTCCATCTCATCAATGATGTGTTTAAACTTCCAAGCACTGACTTTTTTTCCATCCATGAGCATATAGACTGTGTGAAAATAATAGGCTAAGCGAGAATTTGTATATGCTGTTGCCCCCAGTGCACGAGTGTCTTGATCAAAGGGTATGACTAATAGTTTTGCATTATCTTCATGAAAGTAATGTGCTTCTAAGTGAATGAGTGCAAGAGGATTATAGTCATAAATTTCTTTGTGTAATTGCCGTAAAAATGTTCTTCCATGTGGTCGTTCTTGCTCATCCCCATTGACTCCATAACGTAAAATTCCATCGACATTATCGATTCTTAAGCCATCTATTTTATAGCGATCAAGAAAATGAAGACAACTTGCCACCATAAAATCACGAACATGGGGATTGTCATAATCAATTCGCATTGTCCCCCAAGATGTTTCTTCTTTCATAAAGAGTCTTGTTCCATGGCGATTAACCCAGCACTGAATACCGTTTTTCTCACCATCATGACCAAATATGCGATAATCTTTAAATGGCAAATGTCCAATAACAAAATCTCCAATGACGGCAATACCATTTTTATGGAACATATCAATCATGTATGCAAAATCATCCGGTGTCCCCCAGTTTTTTTGAATAGCAAATTGAAATGGAACAAGGTAACGATATTTCCAATTATCACCATCAATGTTTTGCGCAAATGGTAAGAATTGAACGGTATTAAACCCTAATTCTTTAATGTGTTCTATAATTCCACTATCTGCAATAAATCGGTAATAGTTTTTTTGTTCAATATCGCGACCCAATACACCCTTTTTATCTGCCCAATGAACTAATAAACCAGGAAGATCTGTTTGCAACACTTTTGTTGCACGTGTTACTGTATCAACAAAGGGATGAACTTGTTTGTAGCTTCGAGGATCATCAAAATCCCAAAAAATGGTGTTTCCATGATCATCAAAATAATACCCTGCTGGATCTTGCATATATTCTTGCGTTCCATGGGAGCAAACAAGAAGTTTATATGGTGTTTGATGTGTTAATGCCGTTGTTTGCAAGCTTGCATACACCGAATGCTCATCAGCTATGAGTTTGTATGCGTCTCTATCTTTATTTCCCCAATCATTAAAAGGTCCGACAAGATATACTTGCGTTTTTGGATTGTCTATAAGAACAGTAATTTGTGTTTTATACGCTCGTTTTTGCTTTCGTTCTAATACAACAACTCCAACATGACTTTGATAATTCTTTTTTTTTGGCGCACAACCAATTGCCGCTTCCCATTGATATTGCATCTATGTTAAACCTCGCATGTTTTTATAGCTTTTCATTTTTTGTTTGTATTTTTCCAAATACCTCTCACAAAAGA
>JBLKOU010000032.1:0-12029 GCA_047603125.1 Candidatus Woesearchaeota archaeon
ATCCCTGTCATTTTTTATCACCAATTATAGTTTTTTAAACTATAATAAAAAATGCGGGGTTTAACATACAATCATAGTTGGACGTTTTTTGTGCGTCCTTATTAATGTTCGTATTTTTTGGAAAAAACTCTCGTTTCATCTACTAATTGCTTTTCAAAAAAGAGCACGCAGATCTGGCTGCAAGGTGCTCTTTTTTCTTATTTTTTTAATGGAGTTAAAAACTCCGGATTTGTGTAAAAAATCGAATTTTTATTTTACAGCAATATTACGATTAATTCAGACTCGCGTATCTTGCCGACGAGGCGCTGCATAAATCGCGCCATGTCGTAATGAGGCATCAAGGTAATATTGCTTACTTCTTTTAATTTTTACACAAACCCAAAACCTCCTTAACATTTTTAAAGACTAGCGAATGTGCCATTTCTATGTCCTATGAATTAATCATTACAGAGAAACCATCCGCAGCTGAAAAAATTGCACACGCCCTTGCAGATCTCAAACCAGATAAAAAACGCGAGGGACAAGTAAGTTATTATGAAATTACACATAATAAAAAACCAATTATTGTTGCCTGTGCAGTAGGACATTTATACACAGTAACTGAAAAAGAAAAATCTAAAGGGTGGACATATCCAATTTTTGATTTGAAATGGGAACAATCCTCCAAAGTCAATAAAGGTTCTGCGTTTACTTCTAAATATGTTTCTGTTATTAAAAAATTAGCAAAGGATGCAAATGAGTTTACGGTTGCAACAGATTATGATATTGAGGGGGAAGTGATTGGTTTAATGTGTGTTCAGTTTGCGTGTAAGCAAAAAGATGCAAATAGGATGAAGTTTTCAACTTTAACAAAGCCTGATTTAATAAAAGCATATCAACAAAAAGCAAAAACACTTAATTGGGGACAAGCCCTTGCAGGAAAAACACGTCATGAACTGGATTGGTATTATGGTATTAATTTAAGTCGTGCATTGTCTCTTGCGATTCGAAGTGCTGGTCAGTTTAAAATTCTCTCTTCTGGTCGTGTACAAGGTCCAGCATTAAAAATCTTAGTCGACAAGGAAAAAGAAATTTCAGCCTTTGTCAGTGAACCTTATTGGCAGATTGAACTCTATTCAAAAAAAAACAATCAAGAAATTATTGCATTATATACGGAAGAGAAAGTATTTGATAAAGAAAAAGCACAAAACGTGTATCAAACATGTAAAGATGCAAAAGAAGCAATTGTCCAAGACGTTCAAACGACACAATTTAAACAGCAACCTCCAACTCCTTTTGATTTAACATCGCTTCAAGTAGAAAACCACCGTGTTCATAAGATAACGCCAAAAGTTACGCTCTCACTTGCTCAAGATTTATACATTAATGGATTTATTTCTTATCCGCGAACATCTTCACAAAAATTGCCAAAAGAAATTGGTTATACAAAAATTCTCAAAGAACTTTCTCGCCAGAGTCAATATATGGAATTGACAAATAAGCTATTAGCGCAAAAGACGCTTAAACCAAACGAAGGAAAAAAAACCGATGACGCGCACCCGGCAATTTATCCGACTGGTCTTGTTCCTCAAAAGTTAACCGCACAACACCTCAAACTCTATGATTTAATCGTTCGCCGATTTTTAGCAGTGTTTGGTGAGCCTGCAACGCGTGAGCGTATGAGTGCAAAATTAGAGGCAAATACAATTTCATTTTTAACAAAAGGAGTGCATACAGTTGAAAAAGGATGGCACGAATATTATGGGAAGTTTGCAATGTTTGAGGAAACAACATTGCCTGATTTAACAGTTGGTGAGAAATTACCGGTAGTAAAAATTGAAAAACAAGAAAAACAAACAAAGCCACCAAAACGATATACTGCTTCTTCTATTATTAAAGAATTAGAAAAGCAAAATTTAGGGACAAAGGCAACACGCTCAGCAATTGTTGAAAATTTATATGATCGGGGATATGTGAATGAAAAATCAATACAGGCAACTGATATTGGTATAAAAACATGTGATATTTTGCAACAATATTGTCCGAAAATAATTGATCCGGCACTAACTCGTCAATTTGAAGATGAAATGGAGGATATTCGAACGCAAAAAACAACGCCTCAAAAAGTACTTGATCATTCAAAAGAGATTTTAAGTGACATCTTAACAGATTTTAAGAAAAAAGAAAAGGATATTGGAAAGGCACTCTTGAATGCAACACGAGAAACTGTAGAGCAATTAACAACGATTGGACCTTGTCCTGTTTGTAAAGAAGGGACACTAAAAATAAAACGTGGGAAATTTGGTGAGTTCATTGCATGTGATAACTATCCTGACTGTAAGTCAACATATTCAATTCCAAAGGGGGTAAAGGCAAAACCAACTGAGCAAGTAAGCGAACAAGGAGATCCTATTGTAGAATTTGTTAAAGCTCGTTCAAAACCGGAGATGGTGACATTGACTGCACAAATGCTTGGTTCAAAAAAAGTTGAAAAACTTAAAAAGAAATGTCCTACTTGTAAAACAGGTGATCTGCTCAAGCGCTCTTCGTATCGGGGAGAATTTATCGGTTGCTCAAATTATCCTAAATGTACGTATACTGAACAGATTGCAGTAGAGAAAAAAAAAGATGAATAGAACACAATCAATTATAGGCATTTGGCATGTGCTAATAATTCTCGGTTTATTGATTCCTTTTATGATTGCGGTAATGGTGACTTCTTTTTATGTCTATTCAGTGTATAGTCCCCTCTGCGGTTGTCACATTCCACTGTGGCTTATTATTATTGTTTTATCTATTAGTGGAATTCTTATTGGCACATTAACTTATTATATTTTAACAAAAAATCGTCTTAAAGAGAAAAGTATGGATGCACAAGCAATTTTTTCCTTGCTGAGTCTGCTCGACAAAACACAACTTCTTATCTTAAAAGAACTTGTTTTGGCAAAAGGGCAGCTGACACAGAGTACACTACGAAAAAAAACTCAGGTGGACAAAGTGAAGCTGTCTCGTGCACTTAAGCAATTAGAGCAAAAAGAGATTATACAAAAGACTCAGAAAGGGATGACAAATACTATCAAATTAGACCTCCAAATTCTTACTGTTTTAGAGGGTTGTTTCAATAAATGAAACAAATATTTAAAAAGGGTTGTGACATACTCCCATACATGAAAAAGATATTGTTGCTTGCGTTATTCCTTTTGCTTGCGACTCAGCTAAGTTTTGCAGACCAAGAGATCATTGATGTTCCTCTTATTGGTGAATATGATGTTTCCCAGGTACCACTGCTTGTGAGTACAATATTGATTGCAGCAGTGGACGGGGTGAATCCGTGTTCCATTTGGGTTTTATTATTCTTATTAGGTATGGTTCTTCATACTGGTTCTCGAAGAAAAATTTTACTTGTTGGTTCAGTATTTTTGCTTGTTACGGCAACAATATATGGAGTTTTTATTGCAGGCGTTTTTACTATTTTTACCTTTATGAATCAAATTCAATGGATTATTTATATTGTCGCAGGTCTCGCGTTACTATTTGGAATTGTGAATATAAAAGATTATTTTTGGTTTAAAAAAGGTTTGAGTTTTACTATTTCTGACAAATATAAACCGAAACTTTTCAAACAAGCAAGAGGTCTGATAAAAACTGATAACACTTGGTTTTTAATAGGTGCTACAATCGTTATGGCTGCAGGAATTGCTATTATTGAATTACCATGTACGGCAGGTTTACCTGTTATTTGGTCTGGCTTACTTGCAAGTTCACAAGAGCAGATTCCGTTTTTATTATACTTATTTGTGTATGTCTTTATTTATTTACTTATTGAAATAATCATACTGGTAAGTGTTGTGATAACACTGCGCTCGATAAAAATGGATGAATTTAAAGGTCGCGCGCTCAAACTTATTGGAGGGGTTTTGATTACAGCCTTAGCAATTATTTTGCTTTGGGATAGAACACTCATGTATAGTATTGGTTCAGTATTTGCTATTATTTTTGGAGCTTTACTCATAAGTATCCTTATTATTGCAGGAGAGATACTTTGGAGGAGAAGATGAGTTTACCAAAAGATCGATTATATAATACAGATAGTACTTGGGTTATTGAAAAAGATGGTGTTGCGACACTAGGAATGGTTCAAGAGTCAGTTGACAAAGCACAAGATATAGTGTTTATTAATTTACCAAAAAAGAATGATCAATTAACAATTGGTAAAACATATGTCAGTGTGGAGTCGGTTAAATGGTCGGGAGAATTAGAGAGTCCGGTCTCGGGAGAGGTTGTTCAAGTAAATGATGTGCTCTTTGATCAGCCAGAACTTTTAAATCAAGATTCATACATAAACTGGATAGTCAAGGTTCGTGTAGAAAAAAAAGATACCTTATATGAGGCAAACGATGTACAAAATAAATATACAAAATAAAAAACAAACAATGCGTTTTCACTTATTCTTATTACTTGTAATAAGCGTTTTTGTCATGAGTGCATGCCAGTCACCAACTGGAAATGTTACAGGCAATCAACAAAATGATTATAATCTGACATCCTTGATAGAGACAATGGAGCAAAATGAAGACAAGGTACAAGTGTATTACTTCTATGGTGAAACATGTCCTTTCTGTCAACAGCAAAGACCTGTGTTAGAACAATTAGAGCAAGAATATGACATTCAAGTACACTGGTTTGAAGTATATTCGAGCCGTGAAAATCAGCAATTGTGGAGAGAAGTAGCAGATATTTATCAAACACAAGCGCGAGGAGTTCCCATGACATTTATTGGAGACGAGTATTGGAGTGGATTTAATAATAGAGTTGCACAAGAGCTTGAGCAAAAAATACGTGAGTGTTTAGATGTAGGATGTGAGGATTTACTACAACAATGAATATAGTCATAGTTGGAGGTTCAACGGCAGGAGTTCAAGTAGCTCGAATGCTTCGATTCTATGATAAGAAATCTACAATAACAATTGTTGATTCTTCCCCACATACACAATATAGCCCTTGTAGTCTTCCGTATTTTATAGAAGGAAAAATTTCATACAAGGATTTATTTGTTTATGAGCAGTATGATCAAGACACTATTTTGCTGCATAATAACACGACAATTACAAAAATAGAACCAAAACATGTAATCGGTGTGGATGCGCAGGGTAAAGAAAAGCTATTTTCGTATGATGTGCTGGTTATTGCAACAGGAAGTAGACCAAAACAAATACGTTGTCAAGGAAAAGCGCCACTTTTTTTAAAGACACTTGATGATGCAAAAAAAATTAAAGATTCCTCGGGACCGTTTGTTATTTTAGGGGCAGGATATATTGGTTGTGAACTTGCTGCAAGTTTAGCAAAAAAGGGTGAGACTGTGCAGTTAGTGGAGATGCAAAACCAAGTATTGGCGCAATTGGATGCAGATATGAGTCAAATTGTTTTTTCTTATTTACAATCGTTAGGGGTAGAAATTTTTTTAGAAACTTCGCTGGACTCTTTTCAAATAGACAAACAGACACTTATTCAAACTTGTGGCTTTGAGCCAAATACCCAGCTTCTTGAAGATAATAATTTTCCAATTCAGACAAATGAGTTTTTACAAGTAAAAGAGAATATTTATGTGGTTGGTGATGTGGCAAAAGTCAAAAATAAACAAACACAAAAGTATGAGCATTCTTTTTTTGCAAATACTGCGATGATTCAAGCAAATATGGTAGTTTCTAATATTGTTGGAAAAAAACAAATATACCCTGGATTTTTGACAAATGCAATAAGTAAAATTGGTGATTTAGATGTTGGAATAGTTGGAACACGAACAGAAGAGGCATGTGTTTTTGCAAAATACAAGGGTTTTGATGCATATGTGAGTTGTGGTGGAAAAGAGTTGACAGTCAAACTCTTCGTAAATAAGGATGGAGTAATACAGCATGCCCAAATAATTGGATATAAGGAAGTTAGTGGAAGGCTAAATTGGATTGCGCACTGTATTGAGCATAGTCACACACTTGATGATCTTATTCGAGTCCAAACATGTTATAATCCCTGTGTTGCAACTATTCTTGACCCGGTGATTGAAGCTGCAAAAATTTGTCGCAAAAAACTCCTTTTATTACAGAAGAGGTAGGATTTTAAAATGAGTGAAATTCCTCTCTATGTTGTTCAAAGACAAGGAATTTCTGCGTACAATTTACATATGCTACAAAGAGATTTAACACAATATCTTGCGCAATACAAGCCTGGTACTGGCGTTGTTGGTTTTTTTGAATGTGAATCCACAATTTCTTTTGGAAATGCGACTCGAAGAAATAGTTTGAAACCGGGCTCTCAAACAGATGTGGATAGTCGTATTGAGAGTTTTTTTCAGACTGATTTATATTTTCCCGATAGTGGTTTGATTCCTTTTATAAAGTCGGAAAGGGGTGGTGGTTCGACATATCTTGGTCCCGGTCAAAGAACTATTTTTTTTATACTGCCCATGGTAGAAGAAACTGTCGCGGGTTTTGATAGTTTTGTGAATTCTTTTTTAGAAACGACTGTAAAGGATGCTACCAAAAATGATCAAATTATTTCAGTTCCAAAAAAAGATTTAATCTATGTAGATGAGCATGGTCTCGAATATAAGCTTGCTTCAAAAGGGTTAAGCTTTAAATTATATAATAATAGACTCTATTCTCAATTTGGTGTTTCAATTCATGTTCTTCGAGACAGTGTTGAAGGATTTGCAAGAGTGAACCCTTGTGGTTTTGAAAATTTACTTGTGACTTCGTGCCAGGATTTGAATTCATTAGTAACTATGGAGAGCTTTGATACTGGCGCATATAACTATTTATCAAAACATTTTTCTAAACTTATCAGACCTGGGAGTCCAGCTAATTATATGCAAAAAAATGTGGATAACTATCTTTCGGGTCTATAATTGGTATATCCATTCTTTTTGAGCGTATTGCTGTGAGAATTGATGTGCAAGTTCTAAGTCTTCTTTCGTCCATGTGTATGGTGAAACTTTAAAACCTTTTGTAAGGCTGTTCTCTACTATGGAAATTGCTTTTTTGAATGATATATTTGAGAGCTCAGATATGCATGAGATTTTCTTTTTCTTTTCTGGAAGGCCTTTGTTATAATCGTTTTCTGGTCGTAGATATTTATTCATAAGGTCCTTTCTTTTTTTATACAAAAGTGTTCCCATCACATAGACAACGCCTTGTCTTTGTGTTATTGCGCTTCCTGATATTTTTCCTTTTGCTGTAATAATGTCATTTATAGGTTTAAATTGGCTGTTAATACCCATCTGCGCGAGGGCTTCTCTTATTTTTGCTGTTGCAAATTCATGGATGTCTTGAATATTTTCTGGAAAAAAAGTTCTTGGCCCGACAATTCCCCAACAAATATCATCGGGTGTCAGTACGACTGCTCCTCCTCCAGATTCTCTTCGTATGATGAGTGTTTCATTTATGGCTTCTTGGTTTAGAACATCTTTGATTTTTTGATTCACACCTATGCTGACGCAAATTTGATTCCATCCCGTCAGAGAAAAGTAGACTGCTGGTTTTTTTTTGACTTTTTCGATAAGAACTTGATTTAATCCAAGTCTTGTATAAGGGGAATAATATTGAAATGGTATGAGATAATAATCCATATTTTTAGTGTTTTTTTAGCATTTAAATGTATTGTGTAAATAGTTTATGAGATGAGAAAATTGTAATGCGGTAATTTTGAACAGTTGTTCACTTTGCGAATTTCTCCGGCGCAAAGCTTTGCGAAATTCTGATTAAATGTCGAGCCATTCTAATTTTTATTGTCTTTAATGAAAATATCTAAAATCGTTCAATTTATATACCTAGTGTTCTCTTCTTTTTGTATGGGATACGGGAAGATACTCTTGCTTTTAGTTGTTGCTATATTATTTGTTGCAACATTGGTTGCAATATTATATGATTCTTCACAAGAACCGATATTAGTATCAATACCTTCCCAGACATTTAGTGATTTTCAGGCTCAGCATCCTGAGATTGTAGTCATAGATCTTCGTACACCACAAGAATACTCACAAGGCCATGTTCCAGGTTCTATCAATATTGATTTTTATCAAAGTGATTTTGAGCAAAGGTTAGATCAGTTGGATAAAAAACAAACATATGTCATATATTGTCGAAGTGGTAATCGTTCGAAGCAGGCCTTAAGAATTATGGAATCGTTGGGATTTCTCACTGTCTACGAGCTTCATGAAGGCATTAGTCAGTGTTGTTAGTCTCAAATGTTTTATTTACTTCAAGAACGTCCATATTGTCAAAACCATTGAATTCCAGTATATTCACACAGGCATTTTTTTGTTCTAAATTGTCATCATAATCGTGGATGTTTCGTATTGTTTGTATGATTGCTTTATTAATTCCGCTATGTGCAACAAGCAAAAGCGTATCATTTTTATGTTTGAAATAAAGATATTCGAGGAGAATTTTTGCTCGATTCATGAGTTTATCAAATGTTTCTGCACCTATTGGTGGATTTGTTCTCCAATCGGGTCGTACTGATATTGGTTTTCCCTCAAGCTCTCCTAAATATGCCTCACGTAATAGCGGATTTAGATGAAGGGGTGTGGTTGGATATTGTTCTTGTAAGATAAGTGCGGTTTGATGTGCTCGCTGCAAGTCACTAGAATAAATTGCATCAAAATTCTTATCTTTTAACCCCTGTGAAGTACAGCAAACTTGTTCTTTGCCTTTTTGAGTCAATTCGCTTGGTAAGTAACCTTGCCAAAATCCATTAATATTACCCTGGGATTGGCCGTGTCGTACAAGGTAGAGCTTCATAATAGTAAAAAACACAAGACTTTTTAAAAAGGTATTGTTGTGAATGCATATGAAATACTTACTTGTCGTCGGAGTACAACAAATGGCTGTACAACCACATTCTTCGAGATTTGTTCTGCTCAGTCACACACTTGAGCGAATAAATGTACTTATTCGTTTGCTTCGCAAAAAAGAGTACACTGTCGTTTTCTCTCAATATATTAGTGAGCAAATGGGAGAAACAAGTTGGGATGCCCAAATTGCAGCTGATATTCGTGAGGGAGATGCTGTTATTTCACATATGGGTGCAAATCCATTCTTTAAAAGTCAATTACAAACTGAGCTTGCGCTTGCATCAACAGTTATTATTTGTGGTGCTCATACAAATATTGCAGTGCGTGACGCTGCATGCACATTGTCTGATATGGGAAAACAAGTTGTAGTGGTCAGTGATTGTTGTTCAGCTAGTAGTCCAAATGTTCATCAATTTACTCTAGAAGATCTTTCTCATTCTCGAAAGAATGTGCGCGTTTGTTCATTGCAAGAATTGAGTTAAATCAAGGATTTGCAGATTCTACAACTAATCTATTACTCGGTTTTTTCACTTTTTTAAACCAAAACTTATATATATTGCTAGATATTTTCGGTCTGGATGAGCTTTTCCAAACATTTTCAAAACTATGTGACAAAGGATCCTTTTACTGATATTATCGGGCTTGCAAAAGTGAAGTCTCAACTGCTTTCTGCGTTATTAACCGATCGTCATGTTCTTATTATGGGGCAACCAGGTATTGGAAAAACAACATTGGCCAAAAATGTTGCAAAACTGCTTCCCGATGTTGGTGGGAAAAAGGGCTTGGATCGATTTATTCGTATACAGGGCTCGCCGGATTTGACTGTAGAGGATTTAATTGGTGATATTGACCCACAAAAAGCATTGGAGTTTGGTCCTTTGAGTAAAGAAGCATTTGTTCCTGGAAAAATTTTTCAGGCAAATGAAGGGATTTTATTTTTTGATGAAGTGAATCGTTGCTCAGAAAAGCTGCAAAACGCGTTACTTCAAGCACTCGAAGAAGGAGTTGCAACGATTGGTTCCTATGATGTAGACTTACCTGCTAATTTTTTATTTATAGGAACACTCAACCCTCAGGATACATCAACTGAGAAACTCAGTGATGCGTTTTTGGATCGTTTTGATGTCATTGAGATGAGTTTTCCTGAAACTCCTCAAGACGAAGTGAAAATTTTGCAAACACATGGTTTGAAATTATCTGTTGATATGCCACCAAAATTGGTTCAGGCAATAGTTGATTTTGTTCGCTCGTTTCGAGATCCGTCCCGAGTAAAAAAAATGCCAGGTGTTCGTGCTAGTTTAGGTTTATATGAGAGAGCACAAGCAAATGCGCTTCTTAATGGCAATAAAGAAGTCACCGTGTATGATATTCAACAAGCAATCCCTTCTGTTATTACGCACAGAATTGAACTAAAACCCTCTCTTAAATATTCAACATCGCTGGACAAATATGTGATGCAAGAATTTGAGCGTATTATTTCAGGAGCAAATATACAATCGGCAAAAGGTGATTTGACCTGACGGGAGTGCAGGAGAAGATGAGGCAGAGCCTGATATTGATAAAATAGATGAGCCGTTAATTGAAAATACCTCTGATCAAAACAACCCTCGGGGTGGAGACCCGACAGGAAATTCATTAGGAACAGAACCGGTTGATCAAGAACGCCGTGATGGTCAATTTGTTGAAGAAATGTACAACCAAGGCATGTCTTCGTTTGTCCCTGATTCGCTTTTTTCTCAAATGACGACGCAATTTTCTCAAACACGTCAACAATTTGGTGATTCCATCCTGCAATATGCAACTGGTTATGACGCAGATTATTTACAAAGAAATATTAAGATTCCTGAGTTTCAAAAACAATTACAAAAACAAATGAATCAAAAAGCTCGCGAGCTTGAAGATAAGGATTTTATTGATGATGAGGGAAGTCTGACACAAACGGCAAAACAGGCAGCATTACTCGAGCTTTACATTCGTGAACTTGATGCGCTGCAGGCAAAAGGTTTTTTTGGTTCACACACACACAATATCGATCATGTGTATGGAGAAAGACAAGATGTTCGTCCATACAAAAAAGGTGACCGATTTCGAGATGTTTCTATAAAAAAAACAGCCCACACTGCTTTGCGCAGACTTCATACATCCATTCAACCGGGAGACTTTCGTATTTCGACTCGTCAATCTCGTGGGGATATTACGGTTTTATATGCAATTGATGCCTCAAGTTCGATGAGAGGAGAAAAGATAGCTGCTGCAAAACGCGCAGGGATGGCTCTTGCGTATGCAGCAATACAAAATAATGATTCTGTTGGTCTGATTGTCTTTTCTGATACGGTTGTCACTCATACGCAAATCACAAAAGACTTTCAAGAATTTGCACATGCGCTTGTAAATGTAAAAGCACAAAAGCAAACAGATCTTGCATGTGCAATTGATAAATCTATAGAATTATTTGAAAATACACAAGGTTCAAAACATGTCATTATTATTACAGATGCCGAAGGTACTGTTGGCGATGATCCAAAAAAGCGTGCAATGGATGCTGCATACATGGCAAATGAACATGACATTTCTCTCTCTATTGTCGGTGTTGGCTTAGAAGATGATGCATTTGCAAGGCAGGTGGCTGAAGTGGGAAAAGGCAAACTCTATATTGCAAAAAATATTGAAAAAATAGATTTACTTGTCTTGCAAGATTATGATCAGCTTAGTTGACAAGAAGGGAATGAATGTTTTCTAATTTATCGTTGTGGTTTTTTCGCTCAACGATTCGCTCTTTTTTATTATAGCGTGGAATAATATGAAGATGCACATGTGCGACTTCTTGACCTGCAATTGGTCCATCATTAATTTCAAAGTTAAATGATTTGCAGTTGAGTTTTCTTTCAAGCATGTGTGCAATTTCTGAGGCAATGGGCATCATTTTTCGTAGATATGGTTCAGGTAAGTCGATAATACTTGCCACTTCTATTTTTGGTATCAAAAGTGTATGCCCTTTCGTATTTGGATGTGCATCAAGTATTGCAATGAACTGTTTATCTTCATAGAGAATATGTGCAGGGATTTCTTTATCTATAATTTTTGTAAAAATGGAAGCCATGTAGTAAGAGTAATGTTTTAACTTTATAAATATTGCTTCTATTTAGTTAGCGGTAAAAGAAAAGCATAACTCCTTGGCGTGAAACCAAAAATCAGAGTGATT
>JBLKOU010000033.1:0-11751 GCA_047603125.1 Candidatus Woesearchaeota archaeon
ATGAAGATCATTTCACGAAATGAGCTGCAAACGCATACACACGCGTACATTCCAAAATTTAAGTCAGGCAAGATACTCGTATACCCAACAGATACGATATACGGGATAGGATGTAATGCACTTATCAATGCATCAGTTGCCAAAATTCGTGAAATTAAAGGTAATTTTACAACACCATTCTCCATAATTGTCCCAGATGTGGATTGGATTCAACAACATTGTGTCGTTCCAGGTAATGCAAAAGAATGGCTTGATAAACTCCCTGGGCCGTATACACTTATTTTTCAATTAAAAGATCCTAAATTATTCAGTGAGCATGTGACTCTAGGAAAAGATACTATTGGCGTGAGAATTCCCGATCACTGGATTACTGAAATTGTAAAAGAAGTAGGATATCCCATCATCACAACGTCTGTAAACAAAATGGGTCGAACATTTATGACAGATGTTGAAAATCTCGATCAAGACATTGCTCAACAAATAGACATTCTTGTAGAGGATGGTGAAGTTCAAGGAAAACCATCAACAATTGTTCATTTAACAGGTGAGCAAAAAATTATTAATCGCTAGATACGACCATTTCTCAAATAGTCTTGCAAGTCGCTTTCATCTAATTCAAATTTATTTCCAATAACTCTACGTGCACGAACAGATTTTTCTTTGATAAAAGACGCAAACAGAAACCCAAAGCCCAAGCCAATAAAGTGTGCAGTAATTGCAACATTTGCAGGCGCTGCAAACAGATCAAATAAAATTAAAAAAATTCCAAACATCCAAAGAGGCATAGGAATGACACCCCATATAAGCACTTTCATTTTTGGTCGAAGACGGATAAGTGCGCCGGCAACCCCCATAACTGCACCACTTGCACCTAAAGCTAAACTTGGCGGAGGGATGAGTGAATACCCGATTGCTGCAATTATTCCTGCAAGAAAATACAATAATACAAATCGGCGAATACCTAAAATTTGCTCTAAGACTGAACCCATAAAAAAGAAAAAGAGCATGTTAAATATTATGTGTGAAGGTGTTTGTAAACTATGTAAGAACATAGAAGTAACAAGCGTATAGAATCGCTCGAAAAAAACAGCGCTCGTATCTAGAATAAACCAACCTGTAAACGGCTCAATAGTAATTTGAAGTAAATATACAAGCATACACACACCGATAATAGAAATTGTTGCTCTCATTGTCAATCGTTATATAACTCGACACGAAACTTTTCAGGAAGTGGCTTTTTTTCACTCTCTCGAATTTGATATCTCTCAACCACTAAGTCAAATAAATCAGGTTGAATACGTAATACGTCTTTTATTGTTAAAAAACCTAGCAAATTTTCTTGATGAATTACTGGAACATGGCGCACATCATATTCACGCATATGTTCAAGCGCACGAAAAATATCTAAATCAGGACTAATACACACGATGTTTTTTGTCATGACTGAAGAAACCTGTGTTGACGCTGGAGAAACATTCTTAGAAACAACACGACGAACAAAGTCACGCTCGGTAAGAATCCCTATTAATTTTTTATCTTCCACAACTAACAAACTCCCAACATTATGTTTATCCATTAATTGTGCACACGCCTCGAGTGTTGCCTGTGGACTTACCGTTATAGGCAATCGTGTCATTGCATCCAAAACTTTTATTCCTGTTTCCACCTTTCATCCCTCATAAAAAAGGTAAACTGAAATAGTATTTAAACATTTGTGTTTTGCACAACTACTTGCATCGTTTTTACTGAATAAAAGAGAATGAGAATTCGCCATTCGGTCTTAATTGAAAAACAATAGTTTTCCAAACCTCGCAAACCAAACGGTTTTCTAGAAAACCCAAAACTATTGAGGAAGGACTTCCACTTCCGTTCCAAAGAGCGTTTTCAAGTCCGAATATGTCTTACTTTTGATTGTAAAATCCTTTGGCACAGTTTCTTGAACAAGCGCTTTTTCAAATTCTTGCACATTGCAAGAACTCACTTTGCCAAAACCCCCCGTCGGTGTGATGTGCGCTGTCACATATTCACGTTCCTGAGCGAGAACGTCAAGAATGGCATATGCGAGTTGACCAAAAATAAACACTTCCCCAATTTTCTCGCCATACTTTACACGAATGCGTGTTTTTGCAAGATTCTTACTTTGTACTCGCTCTATGTACTCAACTAAAACTCGTAACAAACTATGAGATTCCATGCGAAGTTTTTCAATTTCAGATTTATGCAATTTCTTTTTTTGCTTATAAGCATCAAAAATAAGCTCAATTTGACGTACCACATGAACCGGAAGTTTGTTTGAGCTCACAACTGTCTCTTTAAATACATCAAGAAGTTTTTCGTCTTTAACTGATTTTACATTTTCAAGCGATAATATATCACGAATAACCGTGACGACTTGATCATATGTGTGCTCAATACTTTTTCCTAATTGTTGCTGTTCAATATCAGTAAATAATTTTCGAATACGCTTGAGAAATTTCGCACTGTCTTTTATACAACGGTCTATTTCTTTGACATCTACTTCTTTTTGCATGTCATGCTCTAATTCTTTTCGAAGTTGAATATTATTTTGTAAAATTTTTACATATTCGGGTTCAAGAAGCTTTTCTTCTTTCACAAAAATTTTCTCCATAAGCTCAGCAGTCTCACGAGGAGTTGGAGGTGGTAAACCATATAGCATCAATGAGGCTTGCGCGGGATAAATAATGGAGTAATACGTATCTTCCATACCAATTTCTTTGAGCTTGAATTTTGTTCGCTCAAGCATTTGCTCACCCGTACTCATATACATGTCAATGGATTCCATGCTTGGTTTAATTTTTCCTAAACGAAGTAATTGTTTCCAGGGCATGAAAATTCCCCGATCATAAAACGGTACACCATCGCGTAAAAAAGTAAAGATTACAGGATTTGCTTCTTTAATAGAATCCCAAAAATCAGTAAGAATGTATGTTTGAATTTGAAACTGACGAGAAATGCCCGTCATCTCGCTTGCTTGAGAAGCCATGCTTAAAATGATGCCACGAAGTTTGTCTTTGAGCTCAACACGCGTCATTTTTTTCACATCAGTGTCGTCAATGACAATAAATACATCAATATCACTTTTCTCAGTTGAACGTCCTTGGACGAAACTTCCAGCCAAGACATAGCTCACAATGTACTTTTCAAATTTTTGTAAAACTAAGGCTTTATGCACCTCTGAGATTTTAATTGCTGAGAGCATCCCCGTATCATAAACGGTTGCACCTGCTGCAATAATTTGTAAAATTTCTGTTTTGGAATCAAAACAATATTGCCACAATTCTGTATAAATAAGTGTTTGTGGATTCAGTCGAGAATCAATATTTTTTGCAATCTCTTTAATGACACCATCAAGTTTGTCTCGAAGCTCCAACTTGCTCATTTTTGTTGGCTCAGTGTCATCGATAAGAACAAGGACGTTGATATTGTCTGATTGCTGCTGCTTATCAAACTCTTCTTGCGATTGTGGTTCAGGTTCGTGAATGTGTTCTATTGTTCTTCCTGGAGGAAGCAGTGATACGCCGGAAACATACCCTTCAAAGCGCTCCACTACCTTATCTTTAAACTTTTCAACAATTGCTTGAATTTGTTTGAGTTTCTCCGAAGAAATCTGATCCTGTTGTTGTGCAGGTTGCGTCTGTGTCTGTTCATCTGCCATGGTAAACTAGCATATGATATCGTTTATAAAGTTTATTGCCAAAATTATGAAATAGTTTTTTCAGATAAAGGCATATACCCGTCGATACTTTTAAAAACAACTGTGTCCCATAAATTGGTATGCCCAAAGATGATATTGGATTTGCACCACTACGATATCGTGGTTTATGCGATTTAGAAAAAATTTATAGGACTACTGTAAAGTGGATGAAACAAAATAATTTCAAAGTCTTTCAAAATTCTTACAAAGATAAAGTTTCAGGCCCAGGTGTGAGTGAAATTGAAATAAAATTTGAATCGAAATTAAAAGTGGATGAATATCATCGTTGCTTGTTTAAATTTGTACTCAAAACATGGGATACACAAAAAGTGCAAACTGAAGATGGAAAAATGCTCTATAATGGACGAATAGACATTAACATCAAAGGAAGCATTGAAACAGACTGGCAAGGAGCCTATGATGGCAAGACCACGCTGCGAGATTTAATGGGCAAAGTCGTCTATAATTTGAAAAAAAACGATCCCGATCAATATTATGAAGATTGGTTTCGCGAGCGCATTTATGAATTACAAGAACAAATTAAACAGATTATAGGTATTCAAACATGAGTGAGAAAAAAGTACTTGTTCCCCACATGCAACTCACGCATAAGGGCACACTGGACTGTAACAGCATAGAGCACACGATACTAAAATCTCTAAAAAAAAGAGATTATCAACTTGATGACCAGTCTTATGATATAGAACAGACCCCAGATGGACTAAATCAAGCAATCACCTACACGTTTGTAAAACAAGACACAAAATATGGTATTTCTAAAATAACAATCACAAGTTCATTTACGCATCTCAAACCCGTCGTATTAAAAACGGATGTCCAAACGACATTATTTTCAGGAGAATTCACATTAACATTTAAAGGACAAACCATTACAGAACATGAAGGAAGAATTGCACATAAACCATGGCTTTATTTTGAAAAAATGATTTTAAGTAAATTCGTCTCACGATCTTTTTTTCCAAGACCTGGAACGGACATTGCAGATACAATTTTTGATACAAAAAAACAAGTGGAGCATTTACTAAAACATGAGTGAAGAATTTCGCATAAATGAACGAGAACTTTCTTTTACAGGGTATTTTCACATTAAAGAAATTAAAAAAATAATAGAAACACATATTGCTCAAAAAGGATATGATAAGCAAGAGATTGTTCATGAAGTTCAGCACAGAAAAGACGGCAATTACACGTTTATCAAATTATATCCCATACGCCGTTTTACTGATGAGGAAACCTTTACACTCGAGCTCACCTATGGCTTTGGTAGTATTACCCAAGAAAAATTAAAAGGAACAGTTTATGATAAAGGAACATTTTTTATTTCGATGGGAGGCACGCTCGATGTGGATACCGCAGGCAAATGGTCTTCATTTTATGATGGACTCGGGCTGCTTATTCGTTTTATAGGAAATATGTTTGTATTCAAAGAACATCATCAAAGCCTCATTGACGATTGCAAACAAGACAGGGATGAGCTCTATCAAGCACTTCTGAGTTATTGTAATGGGCAAAAAATAAACCGATAACCATTTAAATACCTGTTTTTGCCTCAACACCTATGCACGGGTAACAAAGTCTGGTCAAATGTGCAGGACTTAAGATCCTGTGGCGTACGCCTTCGTGGGTTCAAATCCCTCCCCGTGCACTTTTTCTTAGCCATTATGTGCTAAATAATAGCAAAAATAGAGACTTGTTGCGCTTATCATAAATGTTGTATAAAAAATTAGAAACACAATTTGTGAAAGATAAAATAAAAGAACAAAATGCACACCAATTATGAGAAAAAAGACAAATGCCATTATTTGTAATTTCCAAAAATGTCTTGCCCATGCGAATTTAACTGCACAACTAAATGAACTTGTTTTCATAAGACCAGCTAAAAACGCAAATAAATAGCTACAAAGAGCATACACCAGTCCTGCAAATACTCCATACACTAGAAATAATGCGCCTCTGGCTAGTATATTGGAAGCATATGCGATTAAAAAAGGGATAACTAACAATACTTGCAATACTATGAGCAAAATTAATGGAAGTAAGAGCACAAACCCTACAAAAACACTCAAAGAAAAAAGCATGTTCCAATATGAGGTTTTTACAAATTTCTCCTGAGCTATTTTTTGAAAAATAAACGCACTCAAAAATGTAACAAGTGCAATTGTTACTAAAAAAAGCATCATAAATTGATTTTGTGCACTCACTGAAGGCTCAAGTGAAAGCATGACTTCTTGTGATGCCGGTAGAATATATACAAATGTTTGCCAACCTGCAAGTAGGGCAAAAAACCACCAACATTTCTCAAAAATATAAACTACTTGTTCGTATATACTTGTACTCATCAATGCTTATGCAGGTTTCATCATTTATAAGTGTTGAGGAACTTTCGTTTTTGATAATACATTATAATGCGGCGATTTTTGAACAGCGGTTCATCTTGCGAATTTCTCCGGTGCCAAGCTTCGCGAAATCCTGATTATGCGTCAAGGCATTATAATTTGTTACTGTTTAAAACCACTTTTATCTGTGATTCATACTACAAGTAATATCAATAATGCTCCCTACCTACCAATCCATTTTTTTCGCAGTTCTAAAAATGTACCATCATGTATAGATTGTCGAATAGTACGCATCAATTCTTGCATAAAATGAACATTATGTATTGTTGCAAGTTTGTGATAGGAAAGATCTTTAATTCTATGCAAATGTCGTAAATATGCCCGCGAGTATTTTTGACAAACAATACAAGAACAATTTGAGTCAATTGGTCCCATATCAGATTTATATTTTGAACCATCAATATTTATATGAAATTTGTTTTTCACAGAACCACCATTTTCTGGACTCACATATAGACTTCCTCGTCGTGCATTTCTTGTTGGCGATACACAATCAAAGGTATCTACGCCCATGCTCACCCCATCAAAAATATTTTCAACATCACCAATTCCTAATAAATGTCTTGGCCGATCATCTAATAGCGGTGTAATCCAACTGAGCACTGTTTGAAAATCATTGACTTTTTCTGTGCCAAATGATCCTCCTATTGCAATTCCCTCAAATGGTTGTGAGAGTACAAACCGAGTTGATTCTTCTCGTAAATCCCTGTGCTCGCCACCTTGAATGATTCCATAAAGTGCTTGTTTAGGATCTTTATGTTTGAGCGACTCCAACTCCCAACGATGTGTTCGTTTCAACGATTCTTTAGCATATTCATAACTCACTCCTGGTGGCGTACATTCATCAAAAGCCATAATCATTTCACTTCCAATGACTGATTGTATATGCATGGACTCTTTGGGACCGAAAAAATGCCACGTACCATCATACACAGATTTAAAATGAATGCCATCTTCAGTTAATTTGGCATGTTGGTCAACTTGTTTTTGTGTTGTTTTTTGTGTCGAACCAAATTTACTAATCATTTGATTCATTCCAAGACCAAGAGAAAATGCCTGAAAGCCTCCCGAATCAGAAAAGAAAGGTTTATCAAAATTCATAAAGCCTTGGATACCTCCTGCTTTTTTTAATACTTCAAGACCGGGACGCAAGAAGAGGTGATAGGTATTTGTCAATGCACACTCTAATTGAAGGTTCTCTAAATCTTGACTATCCAGTCCTCGTAGAGAACCACGCGTTGCAACACTGACAAAATGTGGTGTTTGTATTGTACCACGACGAGTTTTTATCAGACCTACCCGAGCAGCAGTCTGTGAATCTGTTTTTTGTATATCAAAGGAAAACTGAGCCATTTGGATAAGCAAAGCCCTTCTTTTTAAAAGATTTACTCGAATTTTCGCAATGTTTAAAAAGAAACTCCAACGCCGTGCTCATTGGTGATGATATGACATCAAAAACAAAACATGAAAATACTACGCATCATTCAACAAGACGCGTAGAAAACACAAATCAAAACAATCCAATGATGTGGATTGCGGTCGTTCAAACCGTTCTTTTATTTGTGGTCGTTCTTCAATTAGGAATGCTTGAAGTAGGAACAAGTGCACCCGCACAACAACCTGCACCAGCTCCACAGCCTGCCCCACAACCTGGCGAGCAGCAACCCGGACAACCACAAGAAATTGATATGGAATCATTGCTCACACCTACTAGTAGAATTATTGGTGATAGTGATGCACCTGTGACCATAATTGAATATTCTGACTTTCGATGTGGCTTTTGTGCAAGATTTCATTCCGAAACATATGAACTGCTAAAAGAAGAATACATTGACACAGGAATTGTTCGCTTTGTCTATAAAGACTTTCCAGTTGTCGGCGGTCAAGAGGCAGCAGAAGCAGCATGGTGTGCGCAGGAGCAAGGTCAATTCTGGGAATACCATGATTTGGTTTTTGAAAACCATCAATCAATCTCGAATGCAAATCTAAAATCATGGGCGGCTCAACTTGGCTTAGATACAGCACAGTTCAATGAATGTCTTGATTCAGGCCAGTATGAAGAGCGTGTATTAAGCGAAGCTATTGTTGCAAGAGATTTAGGCGTACAAGGAACTCCAACTTTTATCATTAACGGAGAAATTCTTGTCGGCGCTCAACCATTTGCGGCATTTGAACAAGCTATTGCAGCTGCTTCAAATTAAGGCATTGAGTAACTAACCCATGGGGCGTAAAAAAATGCCCTGTTTTTTTTATTCTTTCAAATTTATCCGGCCATTGTGTCGGATTATTTTTTATTGCTTGAATGTGATGCGACTCGTATTGATAAACAACGGGCAAGTGTTTTTCTAAATATGCCTGTAATTGTGAAATTGTTTGAATATGCTTTTGTTTTGCAAGAATGCAAAGTCGACTTGCTTGCTCCAGCTCCTCTGTTTTTTGCTCAAAGCTATACCACGCAAATTTCTTTTGTAAAAACAGACTCATTCTTCCCGGTGTGAGTTCTTGTTCACTTCCTTGTTTTTGTACATATAACCGTTTTATTTCTATAAACTCCTCCTCAATTAAATCTAACATTGCATTCAATGCTTGCATTTTTTTCTGCGTCTTCTCATCCACACCTATTTTTTTATAATTAACATGATGTTCCATATTCGCCCATGCATCATGGAGCGCCGTGCGTATTTGAATTTCAACTTTCATATCACAAAAATGAACGATGCAGTGATGCGCCGTATAATTAAATGAACCCGATGTATGTTCGAGTTGATGGTCTATTGCGAACTCTTGTTCGATTTTTTTTCGTATTCTCTCAATATCATCACCAAATAAACACACAATTCGTGCGCCAACAATATCCGTACATTGGACAAAGGGTTGTTGATATTTTTTTTGCTTGACTTTTGCCAGAAACGAAGATTGTTCTTTTACACGAACATGTATATAAGAAAGTGCTACATCACCAAAACAAGAACGGAGCTTTTGCTCCAATTGCCTTGCGACTTTTTCAAATACTGCCCTTTGTTTTTGATATTGTTGCTCAAGCATAGTTTTGCAAGCTCATCTCCAATTAAAAATATATCGCTTATGAATTGAGTGCTTGGGATAAATGCACAAAATAGGGGTGTGCTTGCTCTTTTGCAAGGCGCTGGATGATAAGCTCAGGAGTACTTTTTGCCAGACGTCCAATTACAGGATTATGATCGACAATGAGTTTATTCTGCTCATCTAATCCCTTCGCTTCTATGCCATCTATACGGATTGAGGCGTGCGATGTAAACACATTTCCTAAATGAGATGCAAGCACCAAATGTGCTCCTTGCTTTGAGAAAAAATCCATCGTTTTTGCAATAATAACACTTGCAACACTTGGCTCTGTCACAGATTCCAACTCATCAGCTAAAATAAGAGCATTTTTAGGATTTACTTTTGATAACTGTGAGAGCATCGTCTCAAAAGCCCCTTTTTGTGTGCTTCCTTTAGATTTTGCAAAATAATAAATCGCCTCATAATCAGGAATACTTTTTGCACCACTCACAGGAAACCCCATTTTATGCAAAATGACTGATTGAATAATATGCTCTAAAAGCGTTGTCTTTCCCCCACTATTTGCACCTGTTAATACGATGCTCGCATGTTCTTTTCCAAAATGATACGTAATTGGTTGCGGATTATCTAAAAGAAGATTCTTTGACTTCTCAACTAAAAAAGCATTAGTTGTTTGTGCATACTGTCCTTCTTGTCGTTTCATATACGAACAGATAATATTTTGCGCATCTTGTATGAGTAATGCATGTTCATACTCCTTGAGGAGTTTTGGTATTTTAACTATACTTTCTTTTTGCAAGAGTATTTGTTTTACTAAACCACTAAATGCTTGCTCACGTATTGTTCGCTCATAAAGCGCCCATTCTTTTTCATTTATTCGTATTGGATATGTGAGTGAAAATAATTTCGTTGGTAACTGGCTTTGCTGTATGACCGAGTCAATTGCAACAACGACTTGGTCGGGAAGTTTTTGTAAATTTACTGCATCTAATAAAACTCTTGCTGAAAATTGTTGTGAATGAAGCGTTTGATCAAGAATTTCTTGTAAACGCACACACTCTTGTTCAATATCTGGGATTTGAACATTTACTGGTTGAAGTAATGAACAAAGAGCTTCTAACTCTTTTTGTTCAAAGACTTCAAGTAATGGACGGTATGAGGATAAACGGCACAGTTGTGCTTCGAGCAATAATTCTTGCGTATTTTTTACTTCATGTGCATTTGCAAGCTGACCTACTTCATAACAAAAGGTATCACATTCTATATACCGTACGACATCTGCTCGAATATGCTCAACATCACTTGCTTTTGTAATAAGTTCGCAGTACAGATGATGTTGCTTGCAAAATTCATACACCTCGTGAGACTCTGTAACAATGACCAAATCATAAGGAATATTCCAAGTTGGTTTTGCAGGCCGACAATTTGGTATTGGTCTATAGTGTGCATTTTTTGCAAATAACCGCTTCTCTTCTATTGAAGTTTGAGAAGTTAATAAGTTCGAAAAAATATGCATAGAAGCAGAAAACTGAGAAAATGAACGCAAAAGTGAAAAAATATTTTTGGAAACTGTTTTTGCATAGCGAGTTTGTAAAAAAGGGGCATCACTGGATGCACCCGTTGTTTGAAGACTCACGTCTTGTTGTTGCAAATAATCAGTTAATTGTTCAATCATATACTTTTTTAACCAGCTCGCCTTTAAATATCCTTTTTGCAGACTTGTCCAGTGGTGAGTGCAGGATACCCTTTAATACATAGGATATTGTAGGCTACTATACTTTAAGAAGTATAAACGTCTCCCTTTCGAAAGGTATTAAAATGATTCGCATTTCCCTCAATAACGAAATATCGACTACAGAATTTCATATAAGATAATGAAACGACTTTACGTAACAACTGATGCATTAGAAGCAAAAACACTGATTGAGGGTGCTGATCTAGAACCCAAATTCAAATACTATAATTTTGACTCTCAACATGGGGAGCATTTAGTTAAAATACTCGGTTTTAATCCCATGTGTTCAGTAGAACTAGATGAAAATATTTCTGCAAGAGAATTAGATGTTCTTGCAACAAAATTAGTTAAAGAAGGACTTCTGGTTACAACAGAGACCGATGAACGAGTACAAAAATATGTTCCTTGCGATATAACATTTAGAAATACACTTGTCAAAATATCATTATATGAAATAAAAGAGAAACGAATTTTTGAGAATCCAAGTGGAGCTATTTTAAGATATTCCAATAATCCTAATACTATTCAAACATTTTACAATTCTTACTATTAATCATATATTCCAAAAAAAAAAAATATAAAAACACAAGATTAACCTAAAATCAGTATTTAAAAAAGAAAACCAGAAACAAGTGCTGTGTCAGATAAACCAGTACCAGTTTAGAAAAAATCCAACAAAAAACTTACTTTTAAGAAAAGAATGGCATTTCATCTAGCAGAAAGCTTTGCTTCGAGTGTATTTTTTCATACGCTCATAGTTCGAAAACTTCATTTTTGCTTCGTTAAAGCAATTTTCTTCTTTGTGACTCTTTACGCATTCGCCAAAACAGCGTTTAACT
>JBLKOU010000034.1:0-11305 GCA_047603125.1 Candidatus Woesearchaeota archaeon
TTATTTTTAATAAAAAATAGCCAACTGTCAAATGAAATTCCCGCACTAAATAGTTGACAAACTGTCAAACTTGGGTTGTAACCATTTTAAAGTAGATGAGCTTGATTATTTTGAAAAAAAGAAAGAGAAAGAAATTAATCTTCCATAAATTGGTCAAGTGAAAATTCCATCTCTTCTGGAGATGCAATCATTTTTCGATCCATCATATACTCGCGTGCAAGCAAATAAAAGTACAGACCAAGGCTCTTTCGACCCTTATTGTTACATGGAACAACAAAATCCACATTATTACATTGATTATTTGTGTCACAGAGTGCAATAACTGGAATACCCATTTTTATAGCATCTTCCATTGCGTTTCTATCCGCCCATGCATCCACAACAACTATAATCTTTACTTCCATAAAATTTTCAAGATTCGGATTTGTTAATACTCCAGGAGGATAGCGGCCTGCAAATGTTTTAATGCCCGTTAATTTGCCAAGCATTTTAACCGGAAGCCAGCCATTTTCTCGTCGACAAACAACGAGGATTTCTTGCGGCTCGTACTGTTTGAGTAAATTAAACGACAAGCGAATTCTCTCATCTATTTTTGTTACATCCAGAACCGATAATCCATCCGGTCTTGTCTTGTAAATAAATGGAGCCATATGCTTTGACTTAAACTTTGTTCCTACATGTATTCCTGATTTTAAATACACTTCTTGTTCTACGAGTGCATCTTCACTCATTTTTGGTTCTTCTACCATTACTTATACCTTCGCATACACGATACTTTAAGAATCGCGTAGCAATTTTTTTCGCCTCATGCTACTTATAAACATCCTAGACTCACGATGTTTACGTCGGCTATGATGACGGGAAACATTGAAACCTTTATAAAGGTGATTGTTTCAAATACATCATGGAATTTTATTTAATACGCCACCCACATACAGAATTTAATATGCAAGGTCGAATTCAAGGCCACGCAGACTCTCCCTTGACAAAAGAAAGTATTTTACTTGCGCAAAAAATAGGTCATTTTCTTAAAGATGAGCCAATCACGAAAATATATTCAAGCGACCTTGGGCGATGTGTGCAGACAAGTAAAATTATCAGCCAAATTCTTCAAGTTGAAATCGTCAAAACAAAACAACTTCGAGAACAAAATCTTGGGGACTTAAATGGACAATTCAAGGATCAAATTGCAACAGAATACAATGAACATGACCCTTACCAAATTGCGACGAATGGCGAAAGTTGGACACAAATGAAAGAACGAATTTTACAGTATCTTATCAAATTGCAAAAAAAATGAAACCCAACCTATTCTTATTGTTACGCATAACGGCTGTGTTCAAGCAATCCTTAGCCAAGTGTATAATTGTGAATATCCAAACAAAAAATTAAATACTACAACTAAAGGCGTGCGATTATTTGAGTTGAGTAAAAAAGGATTGAAAATAAAAAGGGTTCTTATTAAATAAAGCCCAAAACTCCTCAACCTTTATAAAAAACAAACGCCAAAGAAGTAATCATGGATAAAAACATTCCTCGAAACGCCATTCGCACACTGCTCAAAGACATGGGCGCTATTCGCGTTTCTGAAAAAGCTATTTCTCAATTTATTAAACAAATCGAACAAACTACTCAAGATATCGGACAACGCTCCTTAAAATATATGCGCCATGCAAAACGAAAGACTGTGCATGAGAGCGACATCGACCTGGCTATAAAAGACTATGAGAATCGCAATTGATATTGGTGGAACAAAAATTGCTGCAGGAGTCATACAAAAAAAAACTCTTCTCACAGTCATTGAACAACCAACGCAAACAAATATTGCAAAACAAATTCAAACGCTTATAGAACAATTAAACCCCAAACAAAAAAAGATAACAAGAATCAGTATTGCATATCCATCACCCATTGTTAATAAGAAACTTGACTTTGCAAAAAATTTGAAAAAACAAGACGCACAACTTGTTAAAAAACTTCAAAAAATTGCACCCGTCTTTATTCAAAATGACGTAAACTGTGTAGCAGTAGGTTTACAGACACTTCAAAAAACTCCTAAAGATTTTGCCGTCATCAATATTGGAACAGGACTGGGATGTGCAATTGTTATTAACAAAAAACTTCTCAATGGTCATACAGGATATGCTGGAGAAATAGGAAATCTCCCATATAAGGAGTCCATACTCGAAAATTATGTGAGCGGTCATTATTTTGAAACACATACAAAAAAACAATTGCGTGAATTTAGCCATCATCTTGCATATTGTATTACACTTCTCTCCCTTGCTATCGATACTCCCGTTATTTATTTACATGGATCAGTCACGCAGGCATACAAACTATGTAAGAGTGATGTGCAAAAAGAATTGCAAAAAATCAATTCATTTCGAAAAAAACTTCCGCAAATAAAAATAATAACAAAAAACCATATCGCACTTATTGGTGCAGATAGTTTATAAAAATAAAAACACCGCCTGAAGCGCACATCCACAAGCTTTATAAAAAAAATGAAAACAGCCAATACCATGAAAACACTTGCAAAACAACTCAGCATAGCACTATTTTTAATCGTTTCTATGAGCACACTTGCTCTTGCCCAAATTTCAGTTGTGTCTACGAATCCCGACCCAATAATCGCTGGAGAATATGCAGACATTACAGTCCAATTTCGACAAGGACCTATTTTTGCTGGTGACAAACGAACTGATGTCGAAATCAGTCTTATTGAAAATGAATTCATTAGACCCATTCCTGATCAAACATTACATGTACGAGAAATATTTGAAAACCAAGTTGTTTCACGAACATTTCGCGCGTATTTTACTCGAGACATTCCCCCGGGGTTCATACCAATTAAAGTTTTAGTCAAAGATTCTCGAACAAGTGTTGAATACCAAGATAATATACTTATTCGAGAAACCGCACTTGACGCACAACTCCGTATAGGACAAGTACGAAGTATTCCTAACAAACTCATCGCAGACACTACTGATAATCAGCTTCAACTTACACTTGAAAATCTTGGTGACAGACGAGCAGATTTACTCAAAATAACGCTGGAAGCCAACGGCATTTCACAATCTTACTTTAATAGTTTGCAAACATCTATTTCTTCAATCGAACCAGGACAACAAGAAGTTATTACATTTGATTTTGATATTGATAAAAAACCAAACAATATTAACACACTCGCAGCAAATCTTTTCATAGAATATCGCGAAAGAAATAGACTCGACACAGGATTTCAGACAAGAACAGCACAACTTCCCTTTGAAATCATTTTAACTGATGCTCCTAATTTTGTATTTACAAATATCGAGCCTGAGCGACCGATTCAAGTAGGTGTAAAAGATCAGACTATTCGAGCGACAATTACTAATGAGAATCAACGAAAAGGTGAGAATGTCAGACTTCGCTTATTCCCAGATCCCGCATCACCATTTGACTTTGAAAAAACAACCTATTTTGTTACACCAAGACTTGAACAAAATAAAGAAAGTTCTGTGCTCATAGAATTTGATGTTCTTCCAAACGCAATTACGCAAGAATATATTGTACTGGCCCAAATAGAGAGTTTTATAGGACAGAACCGATTTGTACAAACAAAAGAACTTATTATTGATGTTCAAGAAGAACGACCAACAACAATACGCCAAAATGCAATTGCTATTATCATCGCTCTTGTCGTAATTGCTTCAATCATAGGATTTTTTTCTTTTAAGAAAAGAAAATGATTGAAAAAGCAGTCAATAAACTCCTGGATTTTTCAAAAATACTTGTGTTTGGTTTTCTTGCACTCTTTGTTATTTTGTTTTTTTTTGCATTACAATTACAAATTGACCCTTCTTTTTCTTCGCTTATTAGCGATGACACAGAATTTAACACAAATGAGCGACTATTAGGAAATATTCTTGGAACTTCTGATACGTTTATCATTATTGCAAAACTGGATGAAACCTCCTTTCTTTTAGAAAGACCCCTTGAACTATCCCAGCCACAAATACAAGAACATCTTGAGCTTATTCGAACAACAGTGAATCAGAGTCAATTTGTACGTCAAGTTCTTCCAGTACAGATGACTGATGATCAGACCTATGCGCAAATTATTATTCAAACAGCAACACCGCGCAATATTCAAGGATTTGCTGATGTCATTGATGATATAGAACGCCATTTTTTACTTGTGAACACCTACCCTGGACTTGACATTAGTCTTACGGGTTTTCCTCTTCTTCTTAATGAAGTAAATACACTCATTATTTCAGATAATATTAAAACAATTGCATTTACTATCATTGCAATATTTCTTGTACTCTATGCCTACTTTCGAAGCCTTCGCTTAACTATGATTACACTTTTGATTCCTCTTATGAGTGTTGTTATGCTGGGAGGCGTCATGAGTTTTTTTTCCATACCTATTTCAATTACACTGGCTATTGTTGGAATTTTAACCGTTGCGCTCGGTGTTGATTTTGCCATTCACCTCATTGTTTCTTACGAATCCTATCTTGAAAAAAGAAATTCTCATAGGAAAAGTATTGTTCTTGCGGTGAAGCATTTGTATCTGGCGATTATAGCATCATTTCTTACGACTGCTGCCGGATTTAGCGCACTTATTTTTGGCATTTCACCCGCAACGCAGAGTCAAGGAATTGTCCTTATGATTGCAATTTCTATCATTGCACTTTTAACGATTATTTTCTTTCCTTGTGCAATTTATCTTTTTAGTGATGGGCATCTACCACCAAAAAATCCTCTGTTTGAGAGCATCAAACGCTTTCTAGGAAAATTTGCGATTGTACAAGCAAGGCGTCCTAAAACTGTCCTCCTCTTTTTAGGTATAGCCACTGTTTTTCTCTTCGGAGGCGTTGTTCAAATTGGCTTTGATACGAGCAACGATAATTGGATTCCACCCGATAATCCCATTCAAGATAGCTTTCGTGAAAATAGTTATGCTTTTGGAAATGATTTTTCAACACTACAAATTATACTCACATCACAAGAAAGAAATCTCAAAGATGTGCAAGTCGTTCGTGATATTCAAAACCTTCAAGCACAATTACTTGCCATACCAGAAGTTGAGACTATTCGGAGCCCATTTACCGACCTTCCTTTAGATCAAACACTCATTCATGAACAAATAGATGGAACTAATTTTAATGAAGACTTTACATTCACTGCACTCACACTTCAAGCAACATCCTTTGACTCAGATGCAGGCGGAGATTCAGTTGTTCTTGAACATATCCGCGAGCGAATTGATCAAAATCCAATCTACTATACTGAAGTCGGTCTGTTTGGAGATGTTATTAGATTTCGAGAACTTGGAGAAAGCTTGGGAAGGGATACTGGAATCACAACAATTTTGAGTTTTCTCTTTGTTTTTCTTATTGCATCAGTCATATATCTCTCTTTTGCTGTTGGTATGATTGCAATCTCACCAATAATTATTGGAATTATTTGGACACTGGGGTTCATGGGCTATTTTCAAGTCCCCTTTACAAGCCTGAGTACTGGGCTTATTGCACTCGTTTTAGGAATTGGGATTGATTTTTCCATTCATTTAGTAAATAGTACAAGAAATTATGTACGGGACGGAATTCCTCTTGAAAAAGCATTACAAAAAACAATGACGTATTCGGGAGGCGCACTGCTATTAACAAGTGTCACGACATTCATCGGATTCTTCTCACTTATTCTAGCCTCCCTCCTTGGTATACAGCGACTAGGACTGAGTCTTGCATTTAGTATTTTGGCTGTTTTTTTAGTGACAATTATTATGGTTCCAAGCGTTTTACAACTCACACTAAAAAAGAAAACATAGTTACAATTTTATTTTCATAAAATCATGTGCAAGCTTTGTATTTTCAAAATAAAGTTTTGCTTGCTCTTCTAAAATAGTTGCATCTTTGTAACGCTGCGAAACATGTGTCAAGTATAGTGCTCCAACATTTGCTGCGTTTGCAATTTGTGCTGCTTGCTCACTTGTCAGATGAAAATATTCTTGTGCTCGATTCTCGTGTTCTTTTGCATACGTTGATTCTATGATTGCAACATCTGCATCTTGGCATAAATCAACTGCTTGCTGACAATACACCGTGTCTCCTATATAGGCAAACTTTTTTGGTGCAACTGTAAATGTTACATCTTTTGCACGAATAGTTTTTTTCCCATGAGTCACGTCTTTTCCTTGCTGTAATTCTGCTAACAACGGCCCTTGTTCTAAACCCAGTGCTTTTGCTTTTTGCATATCAATTCGAAGCCGTTCTTTTTCTATAAAACAAAATCCGACACACGGAATGCCATGCTCTAAAATATCTGCATGAATCTCATATTTTTTCTTCTGCACGACAATTGCTTTTTGAGAGATTTCATGAACCTGTAAATCTACTAATAAATCAAAATATGTTGCTGCAAGTAGATGGTCGAGGCGCTCCTTTGTTCCAACGGGACCGTAAATATCTAAGCGCTGTTTTTCTAAATTTCCAATTGTTTGAATGAGCCCTAAAAGACCCGCAACATGATCGGCATGCCAGTGACTAATGAATACTTTTTTTACTTTTTGACGACTTAAACCCGCAATCGCCATTTGACGCTGCGTTCCTTCACCACAATCAAAAAGCATGCCCTCTCCTTCAAACTCCAAATAGGTAGCACTTACATTTCTCTCCTTTGTTGGAACCATACAACTTGTCCCTAATATTATAATCTGCATATACATAAGAAAATGCATGGATTTTATAAACATTGAGGTTTATCTAGACCCTATGAAATCTTGCAAAAAAACGGCCTTTTTTTTAAAAAAGATGGGTCGACTACTCAAAAGAAAACGCGTCTATATACCAATTATATTAGTTTGCTTTCTTGTAGTCATTTCTCTTGCATTTTTACAAATTTCAATTAGTCTGCAAGATCCTCTTGTTTTGGAATTCTCACCTCAAACACAAATTGTTCAAACGCAACGTAATCAAACTACAACAGTTTCCACACAGCTCTTACAAACAGCAGGTCATTGTCAAGCAAGTTGTCAAATTCAACACTTTGATGGATACACAGGTCAAACACGTCACATTACGCAAGGATCACTTCCACTTGACATATCATTTCAAATTCAATCGCCACCCCTCGGACAAGGTTTTGCCCCACATTCTATTTATGCCACTTGTGTTATTGAACCATCACAAAACTGTCCGCGAAATTTGCGACTTGCATCCTCATTTGTCATGAACACATTTTCGTTTCAAGCGCAAGATAATATTGCACTTGAATCTGAGCTGAAACAAACAACAGTACTTGCGGCTCAAATTGAACAATATGCACACATTCAATTCCACCCCATTCAAGAACAGATAAGGAGATATCAGTCTTTAGACACAACATTTCAAACCATTCTTACGCGATGGAATCAACAGCTATACCACCAAATTTCACCCGGTACGCTCGCGTCTCTTCACAGAACATTTGAGCAAATAAATGCCAGTCTAGAACGAGAGTTTGAACAATATCACAATAGAATCATCTTGCAAAACCAAATGCGCACAGAATACGAACACATTGTTAATCAAACACAACCACTTCTGAAACTCACCTATACATATGAAACGCCATTTGAACTCTTTTTTTTACAATTAGAACGAGCATTACAAAGCGGCCATAATAATAGTGCAATCTTTGAGCAAATTGATCCGATTAAAAACTATCTACAAGCAAGAGATGCCTTTTTAGAGCAAACGGCACAAATCTATAACACCAGTGCAAGCTGTGAAGCTTTTCATGAGCAAAATATAACAACAAATATGAGTGAACAATTTTGTACACCTCGCCAAAGACCCCACCCACAATGGAATTTAACTGCACGTATGCAAGAAATACCAACAAAACAAGAAACGCAGGTCGCATCTGTTAAACCAATTATTGAACAATGCTGTTATTCAGGAGTGTGTCAGGTTTGCCAAGAACAAACACCCATACTTCTTATCCACGGTCATCTTTTTAACGAAAATAATGATCCGGCACAAACACTCCAAGGCTTTACACTTTTGCAGCGATCACTCACAGACTTAGGGTATATGAATGGAGGAATTCTTGACCCGCGCGCCGCCTCACAATTACAAGCTCGAGGATTTCCTATCACAAAAAGAGCAAGCTATTATTACATCACTACATACTCAGTTGGCGAATTACAAATAAATGTACAAACTACTGAGCGCATTGAAAACTATGCACTGCGATTGCGAGAAATTATAGAACAAACAAAACAAATTGCTGGCGCTCAAAATGTTACCATCATTGCACATTCTATGGGGGGGCTTGTTGCTCGCGAATACCTGACTTTATTCGGACATGATGATGTGGACACACTTATTCTTATCGGGACACCAAACTTTGGTATAGAAGGGAGGGTCAGCCAAGTATGTCCTATTTTTGGCTCACAGCGAGAATGTGACGATATGCGCACAGGAAGTGTCTTTTTACAAAGACTCAATAACAATCCCCGCTCAATTATCGAAAACAAAACATTTATGATTTATGGAACAGGCTGTAACACGGATGGACAAGATGGGGACGGAATTGTCTCTATTGAGAATGCTCAACTGCCCGGTGCAACAAATATTCAAATCAATGGAACATGCACGGATCGATTTTCTACCAGTTTTCACTCACAAATGACTGACCCTCGATTATATCCGCAAGTGTTAACACATATTCAACAAATTATTACACGCTAGTGTGTACAAACGTAAAAAAATCAAAAATTCACATACTTTTAAAAATACAAACATCTCAAAAGAGTTCATGGTAACTATATACCCCGAATTTGATCAAGTAGTACGCGATATAAAGTCTTTACATATTCAAGGAGCGCAACGCATTGCAAAAGAAGGGTTTGCTGCATTTAAACATGTTGCACTTCAAGGGGCACACGATTTAGCACATTTGAGCGATTACGCAAGATTATTAAAAAAAGCAAAAGATGCACTCATACAAGCAAGAAGCACAGAGCCATTGTTACGCAATGTTTTACGTATCGTTTTTAATGATAAAGAAATTCTTAAATACCACACCATTATTGAATTACACGAGCATATACAAAAAAAAGCAAAAATTGTCGAACAACATTTCGAGCAAGTGCACAAAATGATTCCAAGAATTGGAGCGCATAAAATCAAAGATGGTTTTACTGTATATACGCATTGCCATTCTTCAAATGTTGTCAATGCTATTTTAGAGGCAAATGCAAAAGGAAAAACACTTCGCGTCTGTAACACAGAAACAAGACCAAAATTTCAAGGAAGAATCACTGCAAAAGAACTTGCACTCCATCAAATACCCGTTGAACACTTTGTTGATAGTGCCATGCGCCTTGCAATAAAAAAATGCGATATTGTTCTCATTGGTTGTGATGCAATTGACACGACAGGAAGGGTTTATAATAAAATCGGATCCGAACTTGTTTGTGAAACTGCTCATAAATATCAAAAGCCCGTCTACATTGTTACGGACTCATGGAAATTTGATCCAGAACATGAAAACGAGCCTATTGAAATGCGAGAGGCAAGTGAAGTATGGGAAGATGCACCCGAAGGTGTGACAATATCAAACTATGCTTTTGAAAGAATTAATCCAGAGCTCATAACAGGCATTATCAGCGAATTTGGAATTCACACAATTCCAGAATTTCTCAAGGAAGTACGAGAACGATATGATTTTTAAGGTGAAATAATGAAAAAACAACAAATTTTATACAAAAAAAACTGCACAATACTAAAACAACTCTTAGCAGACGAGCAAATATTGCTTGCAAAAACACGAAATTTTCACTGGAATCTTACTGGTGATCAATTTCTCTCACTTCACAAACTTTTTGACGATCAATATGAACAACTTGCTTCACTCATTGATGAAATTGCAGAACGAATTCGTCAATTACATGATAGTGCACCTGGCACACTTCGCGAATATTTAGCGATGACAAAACTCAAGGAACCTGCAAAAAAAACAATGACGCAAAAGCAAATGATAACAGAATTACTTAGCGATCATACGGCACTTATTGACTCCCTTCGAAAAAATATACCTGCTGCAGAACAAAAAGATGCAGGAACGGTTGATTTTTTAACGTCCATATTGCAAATTCATGAAAAAAACGCGTGGTTTTTGCAATCTCAGTTATAATGTTAAAGGCACTCGATGTCAATACAGATTCTATGTATACGAACACCCTGCGTTCCACAAGTATGGATGCCTAATAGTTTGGTTTGCTTGTTTTTTTTTGAGAAAAAGTCCTGCAAATCTTTTGCACTTTGTTCAAATTCATTCTCTTTTGCAAAACAGTAAAAATGCAATATCGTATTTTTTTGAAAATGTGTATTTGCGCTTTCCAAAAACTCCCACGACGCTTTTGGATGATTCATAATAATGTGATCAAAAGACTGCTTTACTGTAAGCGCAATAGTTTGTGCATCTCCTTGTAGTATGTCTGCACGCACATGATTTTTTTTAAGATTTTGTTTAGCAAAACTGACCGCATCCGGATTAATTTCAATACCTGTGACATTTGCACCAAGTTTAGCAGCCTGAACAACAAGCGAGCCAACTCCACAAAACATATCAAGCACCCATTGACCTTGAGCTATTTGCGCGCAAAGACGCTCGCGCTCGCTTGCCATGCGTGGAGAAAAATACGTTTTTTGAATATCCATCTCTAAACGAACACCGTTTTCTACATGAATTGTTTGTGTTGTTTTCTCTCCAGCTAAATGTCTGACTTGTTGAATACGATACGGTCCTTGATGGGGGCCGTCTTTTCGAACAACGGTACGAACATGTGCGTGTGCGTCTAAAAGTAGCTGGGCAATCTTTTGTTCAAATGTTCGATATTGTTCATCAATTTCTAAAATGGCAATCGTTCCAATAATTTCAAAACTTGTTTTCACGCCTTTGGCTTGCGGTAATTCTTGCTCGATGAGTTCTTTTAAAGATTGTATTTTGATTTTTTTTGCAAATTCCTCATCAGACTTTTCTTCAAAATGTGTATCAGGATGAGAAAAAACGTTTTTGACAGGAATAAATAAAAATTGTTCATCCGAAAAGACGCGAAACTTTGAATCTGAGATATCATGCTCTTTAATATATGCCAGAACATTTGGCGCATTTTTTTTCTCAACAATTGCACAGAGGACCATACTGTGCGAAAATACTTCTCGTTTATTAAATTTCCCACATTATAGTCGACGTCAATAGTAACGCATATAAATAAGTAGTACTGTTAGTATTGTATGTTATCAATATCGGATAGAAAACT
>JBLKOU010000035.1:0-11270 GCA_047603125.1 Candidatus Woesearchaeota archaeon
TCATATGCTCTTTGGCGAGATATTGTTTTAAAAATCTTTCGATGTTTTAGTTAGCGGCAAAAGCAAACATAACTCCTTGGCATGAAATCAGAATTTTGAGAAGTTACGCACCAGAGAGATTGCCAAGATGAACCACTTAATGTCACAGACTACTTTCGTAAACAAAACAAAACTACAAATTCTACAATATCAATAATAGCGAGCAGAAAGCTCGAAAAGAAGGGAATTGAGCGGGTTATCTGATAAATAATTGATCGCATATTCATATAAACACCTTGGTGCTAAGTTTTATTTGTTTCTGTTTTGCCTCTTTTTCCTGCCCACTTAGCACCAAAGTGACATGACCATTAAAAAAAGAACACTGCAAAAAAAGGGAGGGGTAAGAATTGCAGTGCCTTTATTAATGTATGATTTGTAACCTGAAACCAGATTACAAGGGGTTACCGGAACGTCGTTTGAGGGGTAGGGGTTTGTGAGAATGACGTTCCGATGAATGTGATTTAGGAGGCGATTTTCTTTGACTCTTGTACCCACAATTGAGCCACTTTATTGATTGTTTTTGTGAATTTGTCTGAAAGGTTGTATGTTTTTTTGTATAAATCGTAATCAATCATACCCATACCTTTCATAGGAGTGAGGATTCGGTCGTAAAACTGTCGTTTATTATAGGACACTTTTTGTTGTTTTGTGCGCTTTGCAAATCCAATTTGCTCTTCACGCGAATACTCAAAACCGTCATGCAACCGATTTGCAAAATCGGACATTTGTGTCTTTGTCATTTTTCCGCCAAAGTTCTTTAACTCGGCAATAAGGAGCTTCGCCACTTCTACTTGCTGTTCAGTTGCAAATATGATCTCAAAGACATCGTCTGAGAGATTGTATTGATCGAACAGTATTACCATATTGAATCCCTTATTTAACTCCTAGTGTACTGAATATACTAACCAGTATATAAATATTTCGATATTATAGAATAGTATAGGGATTTGTATACTGATATCTTTTTTAAGTACTCTATTGTGAAAAGAAGTTTTGCAGCGCACTCACATAGTCCGTTGTCACCAGTTGCTGAGAATCTGAGCGAATACATTTTTTATATTGTGGCCAGGAATACCGTTCATCCAAGTAAATAATAACTCCTTTGTCCGTTGGTGTTCGAATACACCGACCCGCATTTTGTAAAATACGATTAAATGCCGGATACACATAGCCATACTCCCAACCCTTCTCAAAAACTCCCTGATAATACTCTATAAGTGCCTTTGTTTCTAAATCGGGCTTTGAAAGTGGCAGACCAACAACAATGACTGCTCGAAGCGCATCTCCTGGAAGGTCAATTCCCTCACCAAAACTTCCATTTGTTACTGCAAGAAGCACTGCGCGTTTTTGATTTTTAAAAGAATGAAGTATGCGCTCACGATCATTTTTTGTCAACAGCGGAGACTCCTTAAATAAAGAAACCGAAATTAAACCATCCAAATACCGTGCAACAGAGAAGAGCACATCATAGCTTGGAAAAAAAATAATACAATTTCCCGGAATTTGCTCCAACATTGTTGCACAATGTGCTGCAATATTTTGAAATTGCTCAGGAGAGCGTTTTTTATACTGTGTTGATGTTGTTGGCACGATTAAGTGAAGCGCATGTTCTTTTGGAAAAGGATTCTCAAAGGAAAGTGTTTTTGTCGAACGGTCAAACCCTAAAACATCCTGATAAAAGGAGAGTGGTTCCAATGTTCCACTCATTACCAGAACACTGTGCGCTTGCGAGAACACGTCTTTTGTCACAAGGCGCGCATCTAAACATCGATATGAAATCGTTACTTGGTTTTTTTGTTTTGAGAGTACACGAATAAAGCCTGAATCTTCTCCCTGCCAGGCAATTAAAAAAAGATATATGGATTGTATAAATGATCGTTGACGTTGCGTGAGCACTTCTTGCTGTGCTGAGTCCAGTATTGTTAATACTTCGTCGTAAGGGAGCACACTCTCTACTAACTTCATTAAAAAGTCTCGGGAAATGACTTTTTGATCAACATCAGTTTGTAACCAAGACTCAAACAACGCACGCAGCGGTTCTAATACCTGAAGAACTTGCGGAACCTGAAATTGTTCTGCCTCTTGTTGTGCGTATCGAATTGTTGAAAGTGTCAGAGAATGCGAGGCAAGTTCTTTGAGCCGATCAATAACATTATGTCCCTCATCCACAATAATGATTGCATCTTCTAAATCGAGTTGGCATTTACGCAAAAATCGTTCGCGAATTTGCGGATGAAAGATATAATAATAATCGCCAATAATTACTTTTGCAAACTTTGCATGCTCGAGTGCAAGCTCATACGGACAAGCATGATGATCTTGACCAATTTCCTTTACTTGCTGTGAATCCAACAATGAATTTGCATGTAAATCAACAATGCGCTGTCCTTCAACGGTTAACTCCCCATCTTTTTTTCGAATCGTCGTATAAAAGGAGCATTGTCCTTGCTCACGAAGTTTTTTACAATAACTCACAAATTCTGTTGAGCTCAATGACTGTATATTAGATTGCAAACACAGAGATTTTTTGGCAATGATTGCACTCACACCAAACTGCAGCGAGAATTTTTTTTGTATAAGCTCAATTGTTTGCATGGCTTGCTTGTGATGCGTATATCGCGATGTTAAAAAAAAGACTTTTTTGTTTTTTTCTAAAGCATAGGTGAGAGCTGGTGCGAGTGCTCCCGCAGTCTTTCCAGAACCCGTTGGTGCATGAATGAGTACATGTTCACCGTTTTGACAAGCTTTGAGCACACTATCGATGAATACTTGTTGCGATTTTCTTACAGAATCAAAGGGAAAGTACATTAGTGGTCTTGTGAGTCTTGATGCTCTTTATTAAGTTTTTCTAATTCCGTTTCAAGCTGATCAATTTGAGAATCTAGTACTTGTTTGAGTTGTTTTGCGTGCTCTTCGACATTTGCTAAATAGGTTGTATCTGCAAAACACTCCTTTGCGTGCTCCTCGCAATATGCTGTCGTCGTCCCTTTAATAAAATAGACTGCTGGTTTTGCACAGATCACACATTTCATAGCACTGTGGATACAAGAGCTTTTTTAAAAGTATCGCTTAAAACGCAGGAAATCTAAAATTTCACTAACCCTATAGATTGTAAAGAAATCCCATATTTTCAAAACAAAAAACGGTAATAAAGTTACTAATCACCGTGGCAAAAATGTCAATACTTCTTCTTGCTCTGTCACAATATTTCTTATTTTTGCCTCTATTAGAAATACATCTGAAGATATTTCCCCTTTAAAAAATAACGGGTTAGAAGTTTCTAATTGCACATATTTTTGAGAAGACAAATAAGCTCTCCATTCAATATCATAATTTTCTAAATTATTGCAGTGATTAATGGTTACAAGATATTTTGGATAAAAACCTTCCCTCATTAAACGTTCTAATGGAACTCCTCTCACCATAGAACGTAAATATTCAAAAAATCCCTGATTTTCAGTTTTCGGAATCATCTCAGCTTTTTTCTGTAGAAGTCTTTGGTGATTTATTCTTTGTTCTAAAGACATTTGATGAAAATAATCTATAGAACCTGTTTTAGAAAAAAAATCATTGGAAACTGAAGAATAAGGCGTCTTGTGAAAACCATTAGGCTTAACCGAATAGCTCCATTTTGCTAATTCAATATGAACAAATTCTTCAAGTCGAGTAAAGTGCTCTTTTTTCACTGAAAATGAACTCAAAGAACTCAAATCATATGGTCTATATAATTGCATATAAGCAATATAAAAACTCATATCAAAGCTTGCCAAATCAAACGATACAGAACCTGCTGGCGAATTCATATGAATATTTGGTTTTTTATAGGAATAATCTCTTCCTACTTTTGACAAAAACATTTTAGAAAATTCAATGAAATTTGTTTGTTTCTGTTCCTGCCCATAAAAATTATGCGTAATCTGAAAAGTCATTAGGTTTGTATTTGGCTTGATTAAAATAGTAGGTCCGGAATAATAAGAAAATACATGTCTGTCTTGTTGAGACTTTTCAACAGAATTTTGAGAAAATAATTCTTTTGCCTGTGTCACTGCAGGAAGCCCATCATATCTAGTAATAAATTCAATTTTACTGCCTGCCAACTGATCAGGTAATTCCATTGACGCATTCATACGTAGCGGTTTTACCATGTGAGCAAAAAGAGGAGCGAATTCACTGGTAATTTCTTGCGACCTTTTATCTACATGATACTCGTGAACACGCCACAAAGAAAAGCCAAAACCTAAATATAAAGCAGCTGCTGTTGATAAACCTAATAATGTCCCATATTTTAAACGCCTTTTAAAAGTTTTTGAGCGAATATTTTGTTGCTCAAGTAATATTGCTTGCTCTAATGAATCAAAACTTTCAAATCTATTGTGAGGATGTCTTGAAAGACAGGTATCTAGTACCCGTGCTACCGACTTTGGCATATCAGTAAAATCAAGCTCTTCTCTTGGAGATTTCCAAAATGTTAACGTATTTGTTGCATAATGACGCATTGCAGGTGTTTTTTTACTTTTCAAATCTACAAATGTTCTTCCACCTGTCCATACTGAATACATTGTTAAAGCGAGGCTAAACATATCACTTTGGGACAAATTCGAACCAGAATCTCCATTAAAAATTTCAGGTGAGCGAAAAAATTCACTGCCGAGATACTTTTCTGAAGAAGAAAAACTCTTAGAAATATTCATATCCAAAACTGAAACTCGAGGATTAGAAAAAGAAGAGCCATAATCCACTTTTAAATTTCCAGGTTTAATATCATTATGAAAAACTTTTTCTTTTGCAAAAGTTGAGAATATTTGTGCATACTGACGAAAAATTTCAAGAAGAAAGTCTTTCTTTTTTTCTGGGTTTAATCTTCTGAATTCTAAATCAGTAAAAAGTTTTTCAAGTGTTACACCCGGAGCAAAATCTTCAACTATTAAATCAATAGAGTCACCATTCTCTGTTGTTAAATGATAAACTTCGCTTAAAGGAACACTCGGGTGACGTAATTTTTTTTGCAACAACATTGCAGATCTGTTTAGAACCTCTGAACTTTTTCCTTGAATACTTTCATAAGACGGAAGCTGTTGCAAATACTTTCGAGAACGGGGAATTTTAATGACAACTTTTCTATCTTCACTTTCTATTCCCGGAACAATTTCAAAACCTGCATAAACCTTATTAAAAGCGCCCTTTGCAATTGGTTCAGTTTTTTCAAAGCGAATATTTTTTTTCTCTAAAAAAGCAACAATCTCCTGCAACCCTTTCATTTTTACTTAATAGTGAAGAAACTTTATAACCTTTTTCATTTTACAATTTTACTTGATTATCTTCAATAAAGGAAAGCTGTTTAAATAGACTAATTTCATTAAAAGAATCAAGAAATTGTCTCAATTGGGAAGCAATTATCCAATCTGAATGCGTCAATTTTGTACATTTCAATTCTTCCAATAATTTATACCTTTGTTTAATCATATTATCACTAATTTTTACACTAGGTTTAATTACTTCAAAGAACCAAGAGAATATTTTTTCCATTAGTTCTTTAGTTTCCTTTGATAAATTAAACACTTTCATATCTTGATTTAAATGACGACAAGTATCACACAATGAATCGAGACGGATCATATATGCTGAGCATATTCTTTGTACAGAAACAGATTTTGAGTAATTTATTAATCTCAAATAATAAAATATAAATTTTACCGCAGTATCATGGCTATTTTGCTCCGAATTTTCATCCATAGGTCCTTCTAATAAGCTCTTGCAGTATTCTTTTAATATATAATAAATTCTTAGTTCAATCACTTGTGGTTCATCTGCTAAAGGACGGAGAAATACTTCAAGTTGAGAGTATTTGCTCTTTAAATCTGTTAATTCCATCCCAATATGACGATTAACGAGTTTATGCAAAATGTCAATAATTGGAAAAGACTCATTTTTGCTTTTATATTCTATGTGACTTTTACTATGTCTAAGAATAATTTTTTCGAAATTATCATTATATAAAATTATAAGTGTTTTAGAAAGCTGTAAATAGTCAAAATTATCTATACAAATCTCAATAGATTTCTGAGTCTTTTTCTTATGTACACTGTATGAAATCACATGATTATCAGAATCCACACTTAAAATATCTCCTTTTTGTAAGGAATTCTCTTTAACCCAAGTCGAGGGTAAGCTTACAGTATATGTACCCGTACCCACAAGATTTATTTTACGTAACATCTGCTATTAATAAAACTCCAAAATTTATAAATATTTTGTAAATATTTATTTATAATTACATAAATATATATAATAATTATAATTGAGCTAAATCTATATAATTTACTTGTATTTCTTTTAGTATGAAAACTATAACTAGTCAAAATCAACTCGATGAAAATATTCGAGAACTTTTTGAAGAAAATACACAAAAAAGATATGAACTTCTGAGAACTATCTTAAAGGGAAGAGATGAAAAAAATCGTCGGAGACCTTGTTTAAATGAAATTAGCGGACTAGACGATATTATCCCCGAGGGCTGTTCAGGCGTAAAACGGGCAAACGATTTAATTACGCGTTTTCAAAATATCCAAAAAGAACAAGATCTTTCTTTTGGAAAATATAATTTTGCGCACGAGCTTATTGGTAGAAATCCCTTTAATACCGAAATGCCTTTTATTCAAGGAGTTCTTTACAACGGGAACTTTGTTACAAGACAAGTTTCACCATATGCAACCGCAGTATATGAAATGCTAAATAGTATGTATAAGCAATTCTTCGATCTTAACCCAACACACCAAGTATTAATGACCTTAGGAGGCACAGAAGCAAATTTATTAGCACTTAAACTTGCAAGGAATCAATACTATCTTAGAGGGATAAGCGATGAAAATGAAAAAAAACAAATTCTTACTAGCGATTTTTCACACTTAAAAAAACCTAAACCAATCAGCCTTGTCACCGAATCCATGCATTACAGTATATCCAATATCATTCATACTCTTGGACAACAAAAACCAACGCTCATACCAGTAAATAAAGACTATAAAATGGATATAAATAAGTTTAAAGAGGTTCTTCAAACGCAGGATTTGGATTCAATTGCTAGTATTACATCAATTTTTGGTTCAACAGAATCAGGGAGTACCGATGATATCTGCAGAATTGTAGAATTGGCAAAAAAATATGTTCCAAAAGCTTGGCTCCATTTAGACGCAGCATATGGCGCACCATTTTTACGATTGAAAAAATTTGAAAAGGAATTATCTGTATTAAATGAGTTTGATTCCATTACTTTTGATCCACACAAACATCTATTTGTCCCATATAATTGCGGTTCACTCATTCTTAAGGATCCTAAATTGTTACGTACAATTTCAACAGATGCTCCCTATATAGGAAACGATGGAGTCAGTGAACTAAGTGACGATGTTTTTTTAAGAGAGCTCCCTTATCATCTTGGTTCAGTTACAATGAATGGCTCAACAACAACTGCAGGCGTAATCTCAGCGTATACAAGCTTTAAAACACTTGGTTTGCGTGGTATTGAGAGAATTTGCGAAAAGGGAATAGAAAATGCAAATTATCTGAGTCAAATATTAAATGAAAGACAAACTGAATACGGAACTATCGAAGTAATAAATCCTATTCCTGATTTAAATCTTCTTAACTTCAGGTTTGTACCAAAAGAACTTGTATTACAAGGCAGAGGAAAAAAGCAATCTTTTTTTAATAAAACAGTTTGTGAGGATGATCAAAAATATATCAATAATATAAATTCAAATATAACAAAGGAATTTGATTCACCAAGGACTCAATTTCATATTTCTTCAACGACGCTTAAAAAATTTGACATGTATGTCAACAGAGTTGTATTAATGGATCCTTGTATTACAACTGACCTTCTTGATCATTTCACACGAGATTATCAAATGGCTATAAAAAGAGTTATGTGTGGGCAACACAATAACTATGAGAAGTAGAACTATAATGTAAAAACTAAACCCTCAAAACACAATCCATATAAAGCGTTACGCTGTTCTTTATGTAGCACACTGCGTGTTCACAAAAGTCAACACAACAAGAATGCAAAACAGGCATGGATAAAATAGACCAGATTCTTCAAGAGGCGCGAAATAGTCTCTCACCGTTTTGCATTCATACCTGTAAGGCTAAATGTTGTCACAAAGGCAAACTTCTCATAGAAAAGCCCGAACTCATTGCCCTCGTTCGCTGCTTACCTAACGCACTGCAACGACTGGATGGTGCAATGGATTTAACTATTGAGGGCGGATGCCCGTTTCTTAAAGAGAATAAGTGTACCATCTACAACAAACGTCCGCAAATGTGTCAAGATTATCCAATTTTTCGACGAGGAAATGTCATTATTTTTGCCAGCAGCTGCACAGGGGAAAAAGAACGATTGCTTGAAGAATACAAAGAACAATTAGCACATTTAGGCTGTAAAATATTGGTTCAATAATCGTTACCTTTATAAAATGACGACATTTTCCTTTTCAAATGTCAACACTTATCGTTGCAGCAAGAAACGAGCAAGAAACTATCGAGCGCATGCTCGAATCCGTTTGTGCACAGACACAGCCACCCGAAGCGATTCTTCTTGGCGTAAATGCTACTACCGATAATACTGCAAATCTTGCAAGACAATTCGCAAATGTTCGTACCTTTGAATATGAAGCAGCCGGAAAAGCGCGCACACTTAATGAACTTCTAAAACACTGCGAGACTGAAAACGTTCTTTTAGCAGATGCAGATGTCATTTTACAACCCAAAGCAGTTGAAACAGTGGAGGAAGCATTTGAAAAAGGAGCTCTTGCAGTTCAAACTGCCCATAAATACGTACACACACGAACAAACAAATCACGTGTTGTTCCATCAAAATTTCAAGGTGGTTTTTGTGCAGTTCATCTACCAACTGCCTTTAATATTGCACATTCATTGCAAATACCACTCTTTCCCGAACATATCATTAACGAAGATGCATATTTGCGCACACTTCTTTTTCATGCGCAGGTTCCCATTCACTCCATTTCTCGACCTCTTTATACTCACTACGCACCATGCACGATCAAAGATACTATTTTGCGTCAAGCTCGCATCGAAGTAGGGAAACGACAATTAGTCAGCAAATATCCACAACTCTTTGAAGATGAACCCCGAGCAAGCAAAATTTCTTTATACGCAAAACTCTATGCCTTAAATAAAAGAACAAATCCCTCACGAACATTTTTTACTTGTGCACGATATTTATATGGTGTTTCTCTCTCCCTTGTTGCCAAAGCAATCTATACGCACTGCACAATAACGGGTGAGTGGACATCACCTACAAGAAAAAGGAATCTTTTTAAAGGATGTCTTGAGAATTAAATTGTGATAAAAAAAGAAAAACAAATACCATTTCTTGTAGCACTCTCATTTTTAATTTCTCTGATTGGAATTCGCCTTGCAGTATTGCTTGCAGGATCTGCACAATCTGAATTTGCTCAAGCAGCAAAAGCAGGAACATTGCCAGGAACTAACTTTTATATTGGCAGTAATATTATCTTATTTGGTTATCACATTCACCATTTTTATTTCGGGATTATATTCATTAGTATTGCCGCATGGCTTGCAATTGTTGGAAGTAACACATTTTCAAAAAAACATGTTGCAATACTATATGGTGTTGGTCTAGGACTCTTTTTAGATGAGATAGGACTTCTTCTAACTTGGGGTGATTATTATAGTAACTTGACCTATATTATTACTTTGTTTGTCCTGGCTTTGTTTATGAACAGTCTCTTCTTACAAGATTATTGGCAGACATTTAAAGAACAGATGAAAACATCCAAAAGCCCTCTGCAACGATTATTACGAAAAGAAGGGCAAATATTTTCATCAGTCGATTATATTATCACCTCAATTTTTAAAAAGGAACAAGTGAGTCAACTTTTCTCAGCACTCATTTATATTACCATTGCCATACTCATTGTGATTTTACCGCAAACGCTGCGATATTGGATTGTCGGAGTATTTATTATACAAGGATTTCACTACATTATACGATCAAGCTTACTTACTGTGAGGAATAGAAATGAAGCCAATATATGAAAAAATTAGTTTATTTACAATAGGACTGCTCTATATTTGTGCAGGCGTAGTTATTTTACTGTGGCCAAATCTGCTCTATTATGGTGTTGCAGCAGCCTTTTTCATTCACGGGATTCTGGCATTAGCACGGATTTTCTTGCAAAATAAGTAGGGTTATTACCTGAAAGTAGTTGGCGACAAAAGAAAAGCATAACTCCTTGGCGTAAAATCAAAAATCAGAGTGATTGATGCAGCTCTGATTTTGCAAACTTGACAACTGTCGAGAAATCGCCGAGTTATGCGAAATTAATGCCATCGACTAAAGAGACGGACAGTGTTTGAATATCGTCAGATATATAAATAAGTAGTTCTATAAAACTACTTATGAGAAGAAGTCCGTTCAAAAAAGGTGCAATTGGTATTAAATGCGGATTGCGAAAAAATAAATCAGGCTGGGTACAAAAATATAGATGCACTGCGACTGGCAAGTATTTTACAGTACGAGATGGTTTTGAAAAAATGAAAACAAAACCTGAAATTATTGTAGATGCGCTTGATTTGCGTGCGAAAGGTCTTTCGCTTGCAAAGATCTCAGATTTTTTGTTTCAAAAATATAAACAAAAAATTGGTAGAGATACTATTTTGTACTGGCAAAATAAGTTTGGAGAAGAAATCCAAACTTTTACTTCTCAATTTATATTGGACTTCTCTGAAAATACTCATGCTGATGAAATGTTTCTGAAAAGAAAAGGTGCGCAAATTACTGAATTTATCTATTATTGGGCAGCTATTGATTATGATACTAAGTTTCTTCTTGCAGATCACATAAGTTTATGGCGAGAAGAAGAGGAATGTAAAACATTCCTCAAAAAAGTAAAGAAACGTATTAAAAAACCTCCTAAATATTGTCATACAGATAATAGTTACGATTATCCTAAACCTGTTCGAACTGTGCTAAAAGGCACAGTTCATATACATTTTCCTGCATGGAAAAAGAAATTTAAGAACAATCCGATTGAACGATATTTCAACACTCTACGTGAAGTAACTAAGAATCTTCGCAAGTTCACATCAGCTCACAATATGCTAAAGCATATGCAATTTTTAGCACTTTACTATAATTTTCTTCGACCACATAAAACATTATGTGGTCAAACACCAGCACA
>JBLKOU010000036.1:0-11121 GCA_047603125.1 Candidatus Woesearchaeota archaeon
TTTTATCAAAACCGCTTCCGATAATAGAGGTTGTGGATGAAGATGTTGCACGGACGAATCAGCGCTTACTTGAGAATCAAGACAAAATTCATGCGCAAATGGGCCTGTCAAGCTTATTTTCTCGAGAGAAAGACTTTGAGGAGCAAAACGGAGTGTCTTACGGTGATAGTAATGTGTTGCTGATGTTTCCTTGTGTACCACCGTTTGAATCATTGCCTCGAACGGGAACGGATGATCCATGGTAGCGCAGTTCTAACCAACAACTTTATAAATAGGTGCGATTCCCGACTACTATTTCATGCAAAACACGGGGAGACTATTCACATATTGCACGCTTTTTTTAGTAAACAATTATACAGTGAGTAGTCCATATTATGCCTAAGTAGTGTAGTCCGGTCCATCATGCAACCCTGTCACGGTTGCGACCCGGGTTCAAATCCCGGCTTGGGCGTATGAACCGTTAGCTCAGTCTGGTAGAGCGTCTGGCTTTTAACCAGCAGGTCGGGAGTTCAAATCTCCCACGGTTCATGTTTTTGCATAGGGGGAGTCCACATGGAAGAATTTAAGATATCATCACACGTTTTGGTTCCGGAGCATAGTAAACTTTCTGATAAAGAAAAACAAGATTTATTTGAAAAGCATAAAATAACATTTGTTGGATTACCAAAAATCTACAAGTCTGATAGTGCAATCAAGCATTTAGATGTTATAGAAGGTGATGTCATTAAAATTGTTCGAAAAAGCCCAACAGCGGGTGTTTCAGTATTTTACCGAGGTGTAGTCAATGAGTGAGTCCAAGCAAAAGCCACAAAGCAATATATTAATAGAGTCTTTTTTTAAAGAAACATCGCCGCTTAATTCTAATATCAATTCATTTAATTTTTTTATTGATAAATTACTTCCTGACATTATTCGTCAAAATAATACTATTGAACCAACGATTATCCCGTCAAACATTGATGATTTTAAAATCAAATTTGATAAAATTTGGGTGGGTAAACCTGAAATTACGGAAGCAGATGGTTCTAAGCGTGATTTATATCCGCTTGAAGCGCGACTTCGAAATTTATCGTATGCGGCACCAATCTTTTTGGAAATTAGTGTTCATATTAATGGAATTCAGCGGGAAAGTTTTTCGACACAAGTTGGAAGCATGCCAATTATGCTTAAATCCAAGAATTGTCATCTGAGTAAACTCACACGTGATGAGTTGATTTTTCGAGGTGAGGATGGAGACGATCCGGGTGGGTACTTCATAATTAATGGAACAGAAAAAGTTCTCATTCACATTGAAGATTTGGCAGCAAATAAATTCATGGTTGAGTCAAAAGCGGTTGGGCCAGTTTCTCTTGCGGGGAGAATATTTAGTGAATACGGACCATATAAAATTCCTCATAATTTTGAAATCTTAAATGATGGGCTGACATACTTGTCGTTTACACGATTAAAACGTGTTCCGCTCTTTTTAGTGATTAAGGCGCTAGGAATGCTTAAAGACGAAGATATTGTTCGTGCAATTGAATTAGAGTCAACGGATCAAGTTATGTTGAATTTATCCAATGTAATGACAATTAAAACACAAGAAGAAGCACTTGATGCGCTTGCAAAAAAAGCAGGAATTACGCAAACAAAAGAGATTCGATTAGAAAGAATTAATGATGTGCTTGATAGATACTTGCTTCCACATTTAGGTATTACAACAGCTGATCGTAATGAGAAAGCAAAGAACTTAGCAAAAATGTTCAAACAGTTAATTATGGTTCATGAGGGTCTTGTAAGTGTTGATGATAAAGATCATTATAAAAATAAGCGAATAAAAATGGCAGGGGACTTGCTTGCTGATTTGTTTGAATCGAATTTGCGAGTATTAGTTGATGATTTAATTTATAATTTTCAGCGTATTGTTAAGCGAGGGAAATTTCCGAGCATTAAAGTTATTATTCGTGATAAATTACTCACGCAAAGAATCTATAGTTCAATGGCAACAGGAAACTGGGTTGGAGGAAGGAAAGGTATTTCGCAAAGAATTCAGCGATGGAATTACATGGAAACACTTTCAAGTTTACAGCGTGTAATGAGTCCACTTTCAGCATCACAAGAAAATTTTGATGCGCGAGCACTCCACCCAACACATTTAGGAAGACTTTGTCCTGTTGAGACTCCGGAAGGAACAAATATTGGACTACGAAAAAATCTTGCGTTACTCAGTGAGTCTTCATTAGAAGCAGATGAAGGAGAAGTTGTAAAGACGCTTGAGTCTTTTGGATTAAAACGGTGATTGATGATGAAAGAAGTTTTTGTTAATGGAAAATATGTTGGACAGATCGAAAATGTTGATGATTTTATTTCACAAATTCGAGAAAGTCGACGAAGTAATAAATTGGATAAAAATGTTAATGTGTATCAAGATAAAAAAACAGAATTTGTCTTTATAGAAACAGGAAAAGGTCGATTGAGACGGCCACTTATTGTTGTTAAAGACGGAAAATCTCTTGTAACGCAAAAGCATATTTCTCAGCTTCAAAGCGGCGAGCTTGTTTTTAGTGATTTAGTCAAACAAGGGTTTGTTGAATATTTAGATGCTGCTGAAGAAGAAAATGCATTTATTGCATTTACTCCTGAGCAAATTACAAAACATCATACGCATGCAGAGATTGCGCCAATAGATATTTTTGGTTTATGTGGAAGTTATGTACCTTTTGCAAATCACTCGCCGGGAGCGCGTGTTTCTATGGGTGCAAAAAATCAAAAGCAAGCATTGGGATTATATGCAACAAATTATTTGACGCGCTTTGATACAGATGTAAATGTTCTTTTATCACCGCAAGCTCCATTAGTAGAAACAGTGATGCATGAAGTTTCTCATTATAATAAGCACCCGAGTGGTATGAATTTTATTGTTGCAATTATGAATTATCAAGGGTATAACCTTGAAGATGCAGTTGTTCTCAATAAAGGTTCCATTGAGCGCGGTTTAGCAAGAAGCTTTTACTATAATCCATCCAGTGCAAGTGAATTGCGCTATAGTGGTGGTTTGATGGATCATATTACAATTCCTGAAAAAGAAGTAAAAGGATACCGTATAGAAAAAGATTATCGATTCTTAGAAGAAGATGGTATTGTATTTCCAGAAGCAGAAATTGAAGAAGGAGATGTTGTCATTGGACGAATTTCACCGCCTCGATTTTTAGCAAGCGGAGATGAATATAATTTAGCATCGAGTCATCACAGAGAAAGCTCAGTCGTTGTCAAGCCTCAAGAAGGTGGACGAGTTGACTTTGTTATGATTACTGAAAATGAAGAAGGAAATAAACTCATTCAAGTTCGAATGCGCCAACAACGAATTCCAGAAGTAGGAGATAAGTTTACATCTCGACATGGACAAAAAGGAATTGTTGGACTCATCGTTCCAAGTGAAGATATGCCTTTTTCAGTTAGTGGAATTACACCTGACTTGATATTTTCACCAAATGGTGTTCCGTCACGGATGACGATTTCACATTTATTAGAGTTATTGGGTGCAAAGGTTGCATCCTTGAGTGCTCGAAAAGTTGATGGAACAACATTTACTTCAGAAAGTGAACATGATTTACGAGATGAACTTGAAAATCATGGCTTTCGAGATAATGGAAGCGAAACATTTTATGATGGAATCACAGGAGAAAAAATTGAAGCAACAATTTTTGTCGGCAGTATGTACTACATGAAGCTCAAACATATGGTTTCAAAGAAAATGCAATCTCGTGCGCGAGGTCCAATCCAGCTTCTCACTCGTCAACCAACAGAGGGACGTGCAAAAGAAGGAGGTCTTCGATTAGGGGAGATGGAAAAGGATGCACTTGTTGCACATGGTGCTTCACTACTCTTAAAGGAGCGATTTGATTCTGACTTGACAGTTGTTCCAGTTGCAGAACTTGCAGGTATTGTCGCAACAGAAGAAGAGCTCAAAAAGAAAGGGTATTCAATGAGTGCTGATAGCACACAAACAGATTCAGTATCAAATGTAGAAATGTCATATGCATTTAAGCTGTTACTTGATGAATTCAAGAGTATGGGTATTTACCCACGGTTGGTCTTAAAAGACAAATATTAGGTGAGATATGATGAGCAGTTCAAACTATGTGTATAAAAAAGTGGATTCAGTTGTTTTTGGTTTATTATCGCCAAAGATGATTAAACAAATGTCCTTTGTAAAAGTTGTCACTCCAGAACTTTATGATAGGGAAGGATACCCTGTAGACGGAGGACTTATGGATTTACGAATGGGTGTTATTGATCCAGGTCTTCGATGTAAAACATGTGGATTAAAATTAAAAGAATGTCCGGGTCATTTTGGGTATATTGAATTAGCAAGACCAGTCATTCATGTGAAATTTGTTCCATTAATTTTGAATTTATTGCGCTGTACTGATCATGAAACAGGAAGAATTTTAATTCCTGATGAAAAAATCACAGAATATGCAAAAGCACTTGATAAAGCAGAATTAGAGGGTGGTTTGGATGCACGGCGTGCAATGATTAAAGAAATAATTGCGAGTTTAAAAACAATAAAAAAGTCACCACACTCAAAAGCAAAACAAAAATCAATTACATTAGAAAAGCCAACAACATTTTTAGAAGATGAGCGACGCTTAACACCAATTGAAATTCGTTCCCGATTAGAAAAGATACCTGATGAGGATCTGGTCTTATTTGGTCTGAATCCAAAATATATGCGTCCTGAATGGATGGTTTGTACAATTCTTGCAATACCGCCAGTAACAATGCGCCCATCAATTACACTTGAAACGGGTGAGCGCTCAGAAGATGATTTAACGCATAAATTAGGTGACATTGTTCGAATCAATCAACGATTATTTGAAAATATTAATGCGGGCGCACCAGAAATTATTATTGAAGATTTATGGGATCTCTTGCAATATCACGTGACAACATTCTTTGATAATGAAGTTGCACAATTACCGCCAGCTCGACATAGAAATGGACAGCCATTAAAAACAATTACTAGTAGAATTAAAAGTAAAGAAGGTCGAATCAGAAATAATTTAGCAGGAAAGCGAACAAACTTTTGTGCACGAACAGTTGTTTCTCCAGATCCGATGATTGAAATTAATGAAGTAGGTGTTCCTGAAATTGTTGCAAAAAAAATCACTATTCCAGAACGGGTTACAGAATGGAATATGAAGTACTTGCGACAATTTATTGAACGAGGTGCTGATGCGTATCCTGGAAGTAATTATTTAATTCGACCTGATGGGAGAAGAAAACGAGTTACTGATGAAACAAAAGAGGCACTCTTAGAAGAATTACAACCGGGTTATGTTGTTGAGCGACATCTCTTAGATGGGGATGTTGCATTGTTTAACCGACAACCGACATTGCACAGAATGAGTATGATGTGTCATAAAGTTCGTGTGATTCCAGGAAAGACATTTCGCCTACATCCTGCAGTAAATAAACCATATAATGCGGATTTTGATGGGGATGAGATGAATTTACACATTCCACAAACAGAAGAAGCACGTGCAGAGGCGGAATTATTAATGCTCGTAGAAACACAATTGATAACACCTGGATATGGCTTGTCAATTATTGGTCTGATGCAGGACGGTATTTCAGGTAATTATTTACTCACACAGGATTCGTTTACATTGTCAAGAAGACAGGCAGTTGAATTGTTGTATAGAATTCGACATACTGATTTTTCACGTCTACCAAAAAAAGATACCGTTACAGGAAAAGAAATATTTAGTTGTATTTTACCTGATGACTTTCATTTTGAAGGAATGGGAAAAAATAAAGAGCCAATTGTTATTAAAAATGGTATTTTGAAAAGTGGAGTGATGGATTCTGCAAACCTTGGTGGTGGAAAGGGTCTTCTTTTGCGTTCCATTCATAAACAATATGGTGCAAGCTTTGCCTCAGCATTGATTGGAAAATTTTTGCGCTTGGGTATTGCAGCTTTAGAATTAAAAGGATTGTCGGTAAATGTCTCCGATACTGATCTTGCTCCTGAACATGTTGAGCAGATTAAAAGTATTGTAGAGACGGCAAATCAAGCAGTTTCAGATTTAATTTCCCAAAAAACAAATGGGACATTAGAATCACTTCCAGGAAGAAGCGATGAGCAAACATTGGAACTTCGAATATTGGAAGTTCTTAACAAAGCACGTAATGATTGTGGAGATATTGTTGCAAAATATGCAAGTAAGGACAGCGCAACAGCTGTTATGGCAACAAGTGGCGCGCGTGGAAATATTATTAACCTTGCGCAGATGGCTGCAAATGTTGGCCAACAATCTCTTGGTGGTGGAAGAATTCAAGCAGGGTATACAAATCGAACATTGTCATGCTTTCAAGATTTTGATTTGACTCCAAGTGCCCGTGGTTTCATTGCACATAGCTTTAAATCAGGATTGGATCCGAGTGAATTTTTCTTCGCAGCAATGACTGGTCGAGATGGTCTGATGGATACTGCTCTTCGAACGCCAAAATCGGGATACTTATACCGACGTTTGGAAAATAGTATGCAGGATTTAAAGATTGGATACGATGGAACAGTTCGTGATGCAAATGAAAAAATCATTCAGTTCTCCTACGGAGAAGATGGAATTGATGTTTCAAAATCAGAAGGTGGCGTGCTTAATGTAAAGCAAGTAATCGCACGGGTGCTTAATAACTAAGGTGAATGAACATGAATAAAATATACGCAGCATATAAAGATAAATTACCTCAATATATACTTGAACAAACACAAGAAACGGTTCCTGCAGATATTAGTGATGCAAAACTAAAAGAAGTTCTTGAAGCATTAGTTGTTGAATATCAGTCGCTCCAAGTTGCCGCTGGCGAGAGTGTTGGTATTATTTCTGCCGAATCCATTGGTGAGCCAAGTACGCAGATGACGTTAAACACGTTTCACTTTGCTGGGGTTTCAGAGATGAGTGTTACAACAGGTCTTCCGCGGATTATTGAAGTGGCAGATGGTCGTAAAAACATAGGGACGCCATCGATGGAAATTTATTTGGAAAAACAGTATGGTGATGCTGAAGGTATTAAAGAATTTGCAATTTCTATAAAAGAAAATTATTTGCGAGATTATGCAAGCTCATTTTCTATTGATGTGGCAGAGGGCGCAGTCATTGTTGAATTACAAGAAGCTCGTGTGAAAAAAATTGGTGTTGATGGTATTATCGCAGTTCTAAAAAAGTCGTTTAAAGGTAACACAATCAAAGCAAAAGATTTTTCTATTAGCATCAAGGCAAAAGCAAAAGAAAATGATATTGTGAGTATTTACAAATTACGCGATAAACTCAAAAAACAATATGTTTCTGGAGTAAAGGGAATAACGCAAGTATTGCCAGTAAAGCGAGATTCTGAGTATGTTATTATGACTGCTGGAAGTAATCTCAAAGATGTATTAAAGCTAAAAGGAGTAGATAGCTCACGAACGGTAACAAATGATTTTTATGAAATTGAATCTGTTCTTGGTGTGGAAGCTGCACGACAGGTGGTTATTGATGAAATGATGAAAGTTATTGACTCGCAAGGACTCTCAGTTGATATTCGCCATATTATGCTTGTAGCTGATACAATGGCTGTGAGTGGAAAAATAAAAGGTGTTACAAGATATGGTGTTGTTAGTGAAAAATCATCTGTTCTGGCACGTGCGTCATTTGAAACACCAATTAAACATATTATTAATGCAGCAATGGTTGGAGAAAAAGATCGTTTGTCCTCCATTGTAGAAAATGTTATGCTTAATCAACCCATTCCTGTAGGGACTGGTTTGCCAAAGCTTCGCATGAAGTAATTACTTTATTCCAATTTGGCGGGTTTAAAACCCCAAAGCTTTGCTTTGGTGCTAAATTGGAATCTTGAAAAATTTGGTCGCGAAGCGATAGATTGGACGTATACTTAGTAGCTTGCTGCGCAAGTAATTCAATCTAAAGATTTTTCTTTGATTTTTTTTCTTCTTATTGTGTTTTGTGAAAATTCTAGATACGTGTTTTGATTTAAAAAAAAGAGTCCACCAATAGAAGGGACGATTGTTATTTCTTGATTTTTATTGAGAATTGGTGTATGAAGGTGCCCGCAAAAAATATGCTCGACATTTGCTTGCACGAGGTGTTGTTTTATCTGCGTGTATGCATTTGGATCATGAAAGCAGAGAATACAATTTCCTTGAACTGTTTGCAAGAATTGATTTTGCTGTCGCTTTTTTTTGCGAGCATATGCATCAAGTTCTGTGGCAGTATAGAGTGAAGAGCTGATAACGACCCAAGTTTGTTTATCACATGTGAAAGAGTAAAATAGTGGTGAAAAATATGATTCAAAGAGTGTGATTGATTCTTTGTTTGGTTTTGCTCCTAAATCGTGATTTCCGCAAACAAAATACGCGGGCTTGAGTTTTTTTGCAACATGAGCGATGCGCGGTTCATATTTTTGTTCTAATCCTTTTTTACCCCCTTCACAAATATCGCCGAGTATGATTTTTGGTTTTTTTAAAAAAGGAATTTTTCGTATGTTTGCATGTTGCCAAAAGGCAAAAATCCAAGATATATATTTATAGGGTTTTTTATTTCCGATAGGTAGATGCAAATCCGAATATAAATGTAGTTTTTTTTGCATATTTTTGGATTATGAGTGATAATGTTTATAAAGCTATATTTCTTTTGCACCTTTATGAAATGGGTTCATATATCCCGACCAAGATTTTGGTTGATGACGGCTATTCCGTACAGTGTTGGTGTCGTTGCTGGTGACGGGTCTATTTTGAGTTTGTATGTGCTGTTACACATCTTATTATTTTTAATTCCGGTAAATATTTTCACTTACGCGCTTAACGATTATTTTGATAAGGAAACAGATTGGCATAATCCTGTAAAGCGAGATTCTTTACATGCGGATGCGCAGCTTATAGGGTGGTCTTCTTTATTTTGTGCACTAGGGTTGTTTTTGCAAACATCTTTTGCAAGCTTGCTTTTGTACGTGCTCTTTTTTTTAATTCTTATAGCCTATAATGTTTCACCCATACGATTAAAGTCAGTTCCTTACTTAGATGTACTTTGCTCTTTTCGTTTTGTACTTCCGGGGATATTGGGGTATTTTCATGTTAGTAGCTCTTTTCCTTCATTTTTAGTTATTTTTAGCGCAACTCTTTGGTTTTGTTCGATGTATTTACTCTTTTCCTTACGAGATATAAAACCAGATACAAAAGCAGGTGTGTACACGAGTGCGGTGTTATTTGGATACACACATACACTGGTGATTACGTGTTTTCTTTTATTTATTGCAGGTGTGGCCGCGTTTTTTATTCTCCCTATATTAAGCTTGTTTTTTTTATTTTATTTACTTGCAAGCTTATTATTATTGTTCTTTCAAGAATATCGTTCGTATTTTCAATACCTCGGATATGTGAATAATATTCTTGCATTTATTGTGTTAATCATGCTTTTTTAAACAGTGCAAGCGCTTTATTTTTTTGTTCATAATGATCTACAATCGGTTCGGGGTAATTAGTAAGGGGTATTTTTTGGTGCTGGTGGATTTGTTTTGGATTGTAATTTTGTAGTTCAGGTAGCCATTTTTTTATGTATGTACATTCAGGGTCAAATTTTTCTTGCTGAAGCCAGGGATTGAATATACGAAAATAGGGTTGCGCATCACAACCTGTTGAAGCTGCCCATTGCCAAGAACCATTATTTACACAAGGGTCATAGTCGATGAGTGTTTGTGCAAAATACTTTTCACCCCAACGCCAATCAATTAACAAATCTTTTGTCAGAAAGGATGCCACAATCATTCGTGCACGATTATGCATATACCCTGTTTGATTGAGTTGATTCATTGCAGCATCAATGATGGGAAAGCCCGTTTTTCCTGCACACCATTTTTCAAAATAATTTTTGTTGTTCTCCCAAGAAATATCAGTATATTTTTTTTGAAAAGCGTGTTGAAAAACATGGGGGAAGTGAAAAGCGATGTGGTAAAAAAAGTCCCTCCAAAATAATTGACGAATGAGTGGTTCATTTCCCTGACACGCTTGGAGTGTTTCTCTCACAGAGATTGTTCCAAATTTGTGGTATGCACTCAAGTATGTTGTTCCTTGTTTATCGAGTGCATCTCTGTCTTGTTTATAATTTGATAATTCTTTGATAAATTGTAATTGTTTTTTTGCATGCGTTCTTCCGCCTTTTATTGCAAGTTTTTTTGGTTCTGGGAGTATTTGGGAGAAGAGTTTCTCTTTTTCTTGACTTTCAATAGTACTAAATGGGATTTTTTGGTTTGGGTGAGGGTATTTAATCTGGAGTGTACTTGCATATTTGTAAAATGGTGTAAAAACAGTATATGGCGTTCTATCTTGTTTGAGTATTGTTCCTGGTGGATGGAGGAGTGTGTCATCATAGGAGTGAAATGCGACATTTTCTTTTTGACAAAGGGCATGTATGTCGTGTTCTCTTTTCTGGCTAAAGGGTGTGTAATCTTTATTGATGTAAATTGCGTTAATAGTGTGCTTACGAATAAGCTCTTGAAGAATTGTTGTTGGTTCGCCGTAAAAAAAATGTAGCTTGCTTTTGTGTTTTTGTAACTGTTCATCAAGATCGTTGAGTGATTCGAGCATGAATTGCACTACATGCGATCCAAAGTAGGGATTGTTTTTTTGCTCAATTTGCTTGGGATTGAAGATGAATATGGGTATTACTTGCTGTGCTTGAATGGAATTGAGTGCAGTGTTGTCGACGAGGCGAAGGTCTCTTGTGAACATCATAATTGCTTTTTTGTACATAGTTGTGTTTTTTTGTTCATTCTTTAAAAATCCTGTGAAAAACACTTGTACAAAGATGCTGTGTCGGATAATTATTAACTGATTTTTTCCACTTTGTAGAATTGAGCAGCGATTTTGAATTCTCTACACAGATTTTTCACTTGTGTAATTTTGACTTCGTCAAAAATGACGCACGACCTAATTGGTTTCTCATATTTCTGTAAAATTCCAATTGTTTTTTTGTCGAATTTTCCGCTATTACCTTGAACTCTGTAAGGAAACAATTTTCTATTAAAGCTGATTCGTGTTGAAGCATCACCCTTCGGGATGTGGTATATCATCAAAATTTGTGC